>DAIOTD010000036.1:0-13749 GCA_036752205.1 Atopostipes sp. | reverse complement strand
TTTATTGAGAATCAGAAAGTGTCCAATCCTCTGTAAATAATGCAGCGTCCATTTCACGTAATTGCTCTGAAATGACTGGCTTAAATTCCATCCAATCTAAAATATCTTTTTGGACATCCAATCCTGGAGCAACCTCAATTAATCGCATCTTTCCATCAGCTGTGAAATCAAAAACTGCACGATCTGTGATAATGATAATCTCTTTATCATTTTTATGTGCATATTCAGCAGAGAAGGTCGTATACTGTAAATCTGAAACGAACTTCGGACCAATACCTTCTTCTTTGATAACAACTTGGCCATCTTCAATCACTGTTTTCCCCTTTACAACATGGGTCCCAACAAAAACGATTTTCTTCGAGCCATTAGAAATATCAATCATACCACCTGGTCCAATAAAATAGTCTCCAAGTTTCGTAACATTCATATTTCCAACTGCGCTCATTTGACCAAAACCAAGAACGGCGACATCTAGACCGTTTCCATGGTATAAACTAAACATGTCTTCAGTATTAATAACAGCTTGTGCATTAATATTCGGCGCATAATCCAAACCGGTGGCTGGTAGTCCGCCCGCCGCACCTAAGTCGGTTGTTAAATGATACTCTTTCAGTTTGTCCGCTTCGGCAATGACTTCTCCAACATAAGCTGAGATTCCGTTGCCTAAATTTACAATTGAGCCCTCTGGAATTTCTTGACTTGCTCGACGAACCATAACTCGCTTCGTATCCAGTGGTTTTTTATAATATTTAGGATTTCTTTCCACACGAATTTCGTTAGACAGAACTGGGCTATAACGTGTCCCAGCTGTCTGCATATGGTATTCTTCTTTCGTATTTACAACAACGTAATCTACGAGCATTCCAGGCACAGCAACTTCTTTTGCGGGTATCGTATTGTTTTCAACAATTTCTTCTACTTGCGCGATAACAACTCCCCCTGCATTATGAGCAGCAGTGGCCAAAGATAAAGACTCGAGTAACACAGGTTCTCTTTTCATTGAAAGATTCCCATTTTTATCAGCATAAGAAGCTTTGATGAAAGCAACGTTAATGGGTAGCGGCTTATAATGTAGCCATTGTTCACCATTTAATTCGACCTTTTTAACAATGTCTTCAGCCGCTTTTGCTTTTTCATTCATCTTCCCACCCGTTTGGTCTGGATCGATGAATGTTTCCATGCCGACCTTACTAAAGACGCCCGGTCCCTGATGAGCAGCATTTTGGTATAGCTTTCCAATCATACCTTGAGGAATCATAAATAACTCAAATAAATTTTCATGCGCTGAACGATTTGCAATAGGGGAAGTCGCAATATAGGAGACAACTGCACGTTTTAATAAGCCAGGTTGAACCAGGTGATCTAACCCTCTACCTTCCCCAACCCCAATACCTGCCGTGGTAGAGAATGTAATATCTTTAGGCTGTTGATTTTCTTTGAAATACTCACCTAAACCTGCTATTAACTCCTCAGGTAAGCCGCCTATCCCAAATGATGATGTTCCGATAACCGCATGATCGGGGATATGTTTCATGACTTCCTTATACGTTCGTTCTTTCGACTCCATATAGCACCTCTCCAATTTACAATGTTTTATACAAAAGCACCTTTTCCTGTTAAGTGGCGCCCGATAATTAAACTGTTTATTTCATGTGTTCCTTCGTATGAGTAAATTGCTTCTGCATCACCGAAGAATTTAGCTACTTTATGTTCTACGGTGATTCCATTTCCACCAGCAATTTCACGTGCTAAAGCAACTGTTTCACGCAATAGACGAGCGTTTTGCATCTTAGCAACTGATGCTGGAACTTCGGCAAATTCGCCATCTTCTTGTAAGGTAGCTAGGCGATAAGATAGACCTAATCCTGTAACAACGTTACCTTCCATTCTAGCTAATTTTTCTTGAATCAACTGGAATTGCGTAATTGAACGGCCGAACTGATCCCGTGAATCCGCATATTCTAATGCTGCTTTTAATGCGCCTGCATGTGTTCCGGATGCGATATGCGTTACATCTCCACGAGTTGTGTAAAGGATTTTCGAAACATCTTTAAATGACGTAATATTTACTAGACGAGTGTCATCTGAAACTTCAACATTATCTAACGTAATGTGTCCATTTTGTACAAGTCTTAAAGCAATTTTACCGTCAATCTTCTTAACACTTAAACCTTCTGCGTCTCCTGGAACCATGAAACATAGGACTTCTTTTGTTTCAGGATTTTTAGCAAATACAGGGAGAACATCCGCTGTTCCAGCTCCACCAATCCAGCGCTTCTCTCCATTTAGAACCCATTTGCCGCCTTCTTTAACCGCTGTTGTTGAAATACCGCCTGCAATATCGGATCCAGAATCTGGTTCCGTTAATGCAAAACACGTTTGCATTTCAAATGAAGCAATCTTCGGACCGTAGTGAGCAATCTGCTCATCTGATCCACCAATTAACAAGGTTGTGTAACCTAGACCAGCATGTACTGCGAAAAATGTTGCTAATGACGTATCTGTACGAGCTAACTCGTATAGACGGTACATGTTAAAGTGCTCGCTGACTTTATGCTCGCCTTCACGTCCAATAAATAAATTTGGATTATCCATTAGTCCTAAGTCAATAACAGACTTGAACTCATCAAATGGAAATGTTTCGTTTTTCCAATGTTCTTCTAGAACGGGCTCGAGTTTTTCTTCTAATACCTTACGAAGTTTTACTAAAATATCGACTTCTTTTTCTGTTAATAGATGACTATATCTTAAAAGATCTTCAGGGTATAACTTGGCTAATTTTTCTTCTTTTGTCATTTAGGTCCACCCTTCCCTTTATAGAACTGTACTTTCAGAACCAACAAGCTTGACCATTTTCTCGTGTGTCGCTTGGAAGTCTGTCATAATTTCCTGAACAATTTCACCGGCTGGAAGAATCTTATCGAGTCGACCAACTCCTTGACCAACACTTAATTGTGCTTCATCGAATCTACCTTCTTGCATAGCGTCATACGAACGTTTACCTGAAATGTATGGCATTAATTCTTTTAGTGTTGCGCCTTCTTTTTCTTTTTGTAAAATCACTTGTGCAAATTCGTTATTGGCTACTCGCATCGCATTACGAATGGAACGCATGGTTAAAACGGTTCCATTTTCAGGTAGGTGCATGAGTGCTTCTTTATAGGCTTGAGGAGCATTTACTTCATCTGATGCTAGGAAACGAGTACCCATTAAGACAGCATCGACACCTAGTGACATTGCTGAATACATACTCTTACCATCAACAATTCCACCTGCAGCAACAATTGGAACATCTAGCTCTTCAACTGCTTTAGCCCATAAGATATGTCCAGATACTTCTTCCATTCCTGGATGTCCACCAGCTTCTTGACCAACTAACACAAGAATATCTGCCCCATCATCTTGCGCAGATTTTGCATGACGAATCGATGTTACTTTATGAATAACTGGGATACCTGCTTCTTTAATTGGAGTAATAAAGTTTGCTGGACGTTGACCAGATGTTTCAATAACCGGTACGCCTTCTTCGATCAATACGTTGATGTAATCAAAGATTAATTCTGGTACAACAACTTCTGGCACTAATGAAATGTTGAATGCAAAAGGTTTGTCTGTTAAGGATTTTACTTTACGGACTTCAGCTCTTAATGCTTCAGTGTCTGGGAATGCCATTGAAGGAACGATTCCTAGTCCACCTGCGTTTGAAACAGCTGCTGCTAAGTCACCTAATGACATGTATTGCATTGAACCTTGAATAATTGGGTATTTGATACCCAACATTTCTGTTATTTTTGTTTTCATACTATTCGATTGCTCCTTATAATTGATTCATTTCAAGTATTTTTCATTGGATCATAAAAGATAAAGTTACATCATCTAAAATAGTTGATGAATCAAAGGGTTCATCGATTAAAACTCGTATTTTAGGGTGTCATCATCTCGATAGAAGTTTTCTAAGATCGAATCAAAAACAAACGATTCGATGGTTCCATATACTTTTTTAGTGGGTCTCGCTAGAACTGGTATATAAGAAATCGGATTCTCAAATCGTTTTTCAACGACACCAATTGAGTCCAGACGATTCATAAATCGTGTGAAATAAATGGTTGGTAGGATAGCTATATGATCATTCTCTAAGACAGATTCAATCATATAATCCCACGATTCTGAGGTGAATAATAGGTTCGACATACCACCATGTTCGCTTAGTTTTTCTTCTAATAAATGATAGACTTTATCTTTTTCGTTATACGTAACAAATGGGTATTCTTTCATGTCTTCCCATTTTAAAATTCGTTTCTTAGCTAACGGATGATTTGGATTCATAAATGCGGCAACTTCTGTTCGCATCAGCTGATGTTCTTCAAACTCATTTGGATTGAGATCTGTTGGATGAACTAGAATGGCTGCTTCAACGGACTGATCGATTAATTTTTCGCGTAGTTCAAGCGTTCCACCTTCTATTACATTAATATAAGCTTCACTATTTTCGGATAAAAAGCGCGGAATGAAATTCGCAAAAAATAATCTCAAGATTGTCGGATGAATACCGATTCTTATTGTTCCTTTTTGTTGGGATGATGCTTCTTCCAAGGTATTTTCCAAATCATAATAACGTTCTAGAACTTTTTGAGCTGATTGATAAATTTTCATACCGGCAGATGTTAACCCTGTGATACGTCCATTTCTTCGTACAAATAAATCGACTTCATTTTGACTTTCAAAATTTATAATAAACTGACTAATCGCAGACTGAGACACATATAACTTCTGAGCTGCAGCCGTAATGTTAAAGTTAGATTGTACAATTTCTACAATATATTGCATTTGACTAATGTTCATGAATAGTGCTCCTCATCTCTTGTTTGGTAACACTATTCTAACATGAAACGGTTTCATTATTTGAAATCGGGACGTCTTTTATTCAAAAATGCATCAACAGCTTCTTTATGGTCTGCACTCTTCGATGCTTTATTCATATAAATGGCTTCGCCTTGGTTAAACTCATCTATTCCAGGATAGAAAATTTGGTTTAGTAAAGCTTTTTGATAACCTAATGCTGTTGTCGGTCCTGTTGCCAAATGACCGGCTAATTGTGTGACGACATCTTTCATCTCTTCATCTTTTACAACCGCAAATGCAATACCATATTCTTCAGCCATTTTCGCTGTGATTGGTTCACCTAGCATCACGTGACGAGTTGTACGGAAAGTACCGATTGCTTGCTGTAGAGTATACAGTAAGGCTGTATCTCCAGGAAAGGCCATCTGGATAAAGGCTGTTACTAATTGGCTTGATTCACCCATTACGATGAAGTCACATGCCATAGCTAAACCTAATCCTGCACCGGCTGCTACTCCGTTTACGGCTGCAATAACAGGTTTAGAGTTTTGTTTGACACTCTTGACCATTTTACCGGTCAGTAAAACCATCTCTTCTGTGATCTCTTGACCGTCATCGATTAATTGTTGGAAGTAGTTAACATCTCCACCAGCACTAAAGTGATTTCCAACTCCTGTTATTACTGCTACTTTAACGTTATCGTCTTGGTCAATTTCGTTCATAATATCGATAATCTCTTGGTAAGTTGTTTCACCAAAAGCGTTACGGTAATTTTCACGGTTAATTTGAACAATCCCGATGTGATTTTGTACATCATATAAAACTGTGTTCGACATAATTAACTCCTCTTTTTCATTGTCTTGTATACCTTGATTGGCTATATGCCTTATTCTTTGACCGTATTTCTGTGTATTGGAAAAACAAAAGACTGTTTCACCGGTTTTATCGATGAAACAGCCTCTACTTTTCTTCATCAATACTTATATTTCATTGATTGTTTTTAATGAAGATATTCGAATATTCCTGCAGCACCCATTCCGACACCGATACACATTGAAACAATTCCGTATTTCGAATCAGGACGTCTTGACATTTCGTTTAGTAAGCGTGCAGTTAAAATTGCTCCACTTGCTCCAAGTGGGTGACCTAAAGCGATCGCTCCACCGTTAACGTTTGTAATGTCAGTGTCAATACCTAACTCACGAATTGAAGCTAATGCTTGAGAAGCAAATGCTTCGTTTAATTCGATTAAATCGATATCTTCTAATGATAAATCTGCTAATTTTAGCACTTCAGGAATCGCGTAAGCTGGTCCGATTCCCATTAATTTTGGATCTACACCAACAGCTTTGAATCCTACGAAACGAGCAATTGGTTTGATGCCTAATTCTTCAACTTTTTTACCGGACATAACGATAACGAATGATGCTCCATCACTTACTTGTGACGATGAAGCTGCTGTAACTGACCCGTTGGCTTTAAAGATTGTCGGTAATTTTCCTAAAGTTTCAACTGTTGAATTTGGACGAATTCCTTCATCCGTGTCAAACATTTCTTTTGTAACTTGAGGTCCATTCTCATTGTAAGAAACTTTATTGATTTCTACTGGAATGATTTCGTCTTTTAGACGACCTTCAGTTTGTGCAGAGTGAGCTCTTTGGTGACTTTGAACTGCAAATGCATCTTGATCTTCACGAGATACATTGTATTTCTCTGCAACGTTTTCTGCTGTAAGACCCATTGGGTATGATGCTCCAACATCCTCGGCTTGTAGCGTCGGATTGTTTGTTGGCTCATTTCCTCCCATTGGTACGGCACTCATAAACTCTACTCCACCAGCTGCTACAACATCCGCTTGACCTGCCATAATTGAGTTAGCAGCCATTGCGATTGTTTGTAAACCTGATGAACAGTAACGGTTTACGGTTTGTCCTGGAACTGTATGAGGAAGGCCTGCTCTTAATGCAATCGTTCTTGCAAAGTTCATTCCTTGCTCTCCTTCTGGGAAAGCATTTCCTACAATTACATCTTCAATTAATGCGGGATCAAAATCCCCATCTACTCGATCAATAACACCTTTTAATACTTGAGCTGCGACGTCATCCGCTCTTGTGTGAGCATAAGCACCATTTGCTTTACCTCGACCAGTTGCGGCACGTCCATAAGCTACAATATACGCATCTTGCATACTATTTCATTCCCCTTTTATTTACTGGAATTCTAATTTACTTAGTTTCTTAGTGGTTTTTTCGTCTCTAGCATATGAGCAATTCTCTCATATGTTTTTTGATTCTTAGCTAGGCGAACAAATTCTTGTTTTTCTAGATGTTGAATCCAATCTTGGTTGACATATGTTCTCTTCGGAACATCTCCACCGGCTAATGTAGACGCTACCGCTAATCCTAATTCCATGTCGTAGTCACTAATAAAGTTACCTAAACGCATCGAGTCTAGTTGACCTTCTACAATTGCAGTAAAGTCTTGACCCAGTGCTTCAAAGTTTAACTTCGTGCGTGGTACGTAGTTAGTACGTGACATGAAGTCTGCTTTTTCTAAAGCAACTGCTATACGGTGGTCTCCGTTAGCGATAATTGTATCCGTATCGCGTAAGATTAAATCACGACGAGCTTCATATGCACTCATTGCTACGTGTCCCATAGCTATACGAGTTACAACGTCTGCCATTGTATTAATCTTGTTCGCTTTTTGATCTGGGGCTGTTAGTACACGTTCTGCTAATTCCGCTAAGCCTCCACCACTTGGGATAACTCCTACTCCAACTTCTACTAATCCAATGTAACTTTCAGCTGCTGCAACAACTGCTGGTGAAGCTAACAGAATTTCAGCTCCTCCACCCAAAGCGCGTCCTTGTGTAGCTGTAACAATTGGTTTTGTTGAGTAGCGTAGACGGTTTACAGCGTTGTGTAAGTTGGTAACTTGTGCACCAATTAACTCATCTACTTTGTCTTTTTCGATAGCTGTTTTCACACCATATAAGTTGGCTCCAACACTAAAGTTTGCTCCTTCAGTATAGATAACCATACTTGAATATGGACCATTTTCTAGTGTATCAACCGCTTTAATCAAGTCATCACCTAGTTCAGGTGTTAACGTGTTGTTGGGTGTTTGGAACTTGAATAATAATTGGTTGTTATCTGTTATGCTTAATTTCGAAGCGTCTCGATCCCAAACATTGTCCGTGACGTATTCTTCTACTGGTGTAACTTTATCCAATGATTCATTTTCTTTATAGAATGGCTCAGTACGGTTTGCTACCCACTCTGGTAATTCACCATACTCTTCTACTAAGCGCTCTTTAACGCGTTCGAATCCCATTAAATCCCATAATTGGAATGGACCTTTAAGCCAGTTGAAGCCCCACACCATTGCACGGTCAATATCTTTATAATTGTCCGTAGCTTTTGGTACGTTGTGAGCTGCATAGAAGAACGTGTTACTTAATGTTTCCCATAGTAACGTTCCTGCTTTATCATCCGCGTTGAAAATGATATCCATATTTTCTTTTAGATCTTTACCTAATTTCGATAAAATTTCTAGTTTTGGCTTTTCAGCTTCTGAATATTCCATCGTTTCAGGATTAATCACAAGATACTTGCCTTTTTCTTTCTTGTAGAAACCTTTACCCGATTTGTTTCCAAGAGCTTCTTGTTCGTATAACTTCATGATTAATGAAGATTGGTTAAAGAACTTCTCTTCTGTAGGGTCTTGCATTAATCCACCTACTACGAACATTGCAACATCTAATCCTACAAGGTCAGCTAATCTATATGTTCCCATTGGACGGCCGATTACTTTACCTGTTAATGCATCTAGCTCAGGAACTGTAAATCCAGCTTTTTCTCCACGGTACATTGCATCAGACATTGATTGTGTTCCTGTACGGTTCGCAACGAATGCTGGTACGTCTTTAGCGTTAACAACACCTTTACCTAATACATCTTCTGTAAAGCTTGTTAATGCTTCTAGAATGTCATCGCTTGTTTCTGCGTTAGGGATAATCTCTACTAGTTTCATGTAACGCGGCGGGTTAAAGAAGTGTAAGCCTGCGAAACGTTTTTTATCCTCATCAGATAACACTTCCGCAATCTTGTTGATTGGGATACCTGATGTATTCGTTGCTAAAATTGCATCTTCTTTTGCAACTTTCGCAATTTTTGACCAGATGTCATGTTTGATTTTGATATCTTCTTTTACAGCTTCAATAAAAATATCTGAGTCAGATGGATCTTTTAAATTGTCATCAAAGTTACCATACGTTAAGTTCCCTGTAAATGAGTCGTCATATAATTGACTGCCTTTTGGGTTCGTAATGCGGTCGTAACCTTGTTTTGATAGTTTATTTTTATCTTCTTGATCAATTACAACGTCCAGTAACTCAACTTTGAGGCCGGCGTTTACTAATAACGCAGCGATTTGACTTCCCATCACTCCTGCGCCTAATACGGTTGCTTTTCTTATTGTCATTCTGATTCCTCCAGAATTATTTTACATCTTTTATAGTTGTATTTTTTTAAAAGAAAGGACAAATCTCATTCCCAATGTTTATACGATTTGTCCTTGGTATGGTTTTTTAGTTAATTAGTTAAAAGCTTGCTCGCCTGTCATTGCTCGTCCAATAACTAATGCGTTAATTTCGTGTGTTCCTTCGTAAGTGTAAACTGCTTCTGCATCACCGAAGAATCGTGCGATGTCATTTTCTACAAGGATACCGTTTCCTCCACAGATTCCACGTCCCATTGCAACTGTCTCACGTAGACGTAAAGCGTTTGACATCTTACCGATTGAAGTGGCTACTTCATCGTACTTACCTTCTTCTTGTAACTTAGCAATACGTGCTGATAATGCCATTGCGTTTGTTAAGTTTGATTGCATCATAGCTAATTTCTCTTGAACTAATTGGTAGTTCGAGATTTTCTTACCGAATTGCTCACGCTCTTTAACGTATTTCAATGTTGCTTGTAATGCTCCAGCCATAGCTCCTGTTGCCATCCATGCAACTCCTGCACGGGTTGAGTAAAGAATCTTAGCGATGTCGCGGAAACGGTTAATGTTTTCTAGACGATCTTCTTCTAATACTTCAACGTTTGTTAATTTGATATCACAGTTTGGAACAATCTTTAATGCAATCTTGTTATCAATAACGCTAATGTCTACACCTTCTTGCTCACGACGAACGATAAACGCTTTTGGTTTACCTGTTTCTGCGTCACGTGCAAATACTGGAATAACATCCGCTACGATTGCTCCACCAATCCAACGTTTTTCTCCGTTTAAGATCCATTTGTCGCCTTCACGTCTTGCTTCTGTTTCTAATCCCCAAGCTACGTCTGATCCGTGGTCTGGTTCAGTTAGTGCGAAACATGTACGTAATTCATGCGTTGCTAATGGAAGGATGTACTTCTCTTGTTGTTCTTTATTTCCACCGAATAGGAATGAGTTGAATCCTAATCCTGAGTGAACACCTAGTAGTGTGTTTAATGAAACATCGAATCTAGACAGTGTGTACGCAAACATAAATTGGAAATGTTGACTTGGTCCAAATGCACCTTCGCGTCCCTCATATAATAATGGGTTTGTGTAGTAACCTAATTTACCCATGTCCTCAAAGAATCCTTCAGGTACTGTAGCGTTTGCCCAGTGATCGTTTAGGTCTTTACGGTACTTTGTTTCTAGTAATTCTACTAATTGTCTTAGAAACTCTAACTCACCATCTGATAATTCTGAACTATACTTTAGGATATCCTCTGGAAATAGTTCTTCTAATAATTCTTCTCTATTCTCTAATACTGTAGTCATTTTTTATCCTCCAATTTCATTGTCATTATATTGCAGGCGCTTACAATATAATCTTAAAGGTTCTTTCTAATTTATCCAATAACGGTATCTAATGTTTAACATAATCAATGTTAATCTGTTCGATTATTTTACTTCTTCAGGATCTGTAATACCTGCTGCATCATTCATTAAACGTTGTAACTCTAAGCGGTCTGGCTTAGCTGTTGAGTTTAATGGAATCTCATCTAATACAAGATAGAACTTAGGTGTTTTGTATCCCGCTAAGTTTTTCAGCATGAATTCGTCTAGCACTTCTTTGTAGTTATCGTATCCTTTTGCATCTTTGTTTAATATGACAGCTGCTCCAACTGATTCACCAAACTTAGGATGCTCGTAACCTACCACGATACCTTGTGAGATTAATGGGTGTTTGTTCAGTACTGCTTCAACTTCTGAAGGTAATACGTTCTCTCCACCCGTAATAATTAACTCTTTCAGACGGTTAACAATTGTTAACTCACCATTTTCGTTTTCAGTTGCTAAGTCCCCTGTACGGAAGTAGCCATCTACGAATGCTTTCTCGTTCTCTTCAGGTAAGTTGTAGTACCCAGGTGTTACGTTAGGTCCACGGATAATTAACTCTCCCATTTCACCTAAAGGTACTTCATTCATGTCCTCGTCTACAATCTTATGTGCTAAGTTCATGACTGGACGTCCAATTGACGTTTCATTTGCTAACGCTGCTTCGTTACTATTATAAGTAACTAGAGGTGCTTCAGTTAAGCCGTATCCGTTAACAATAATCTTACCTAGTTGCTTGAAGTGATCTTGGACTGCTGGAAGTGGTGCTGATCCACCAGATACAAACAGCTCAACACTATCCCACTGCTCGATTGAAAACTCTGGATCAAAAATCATTCCAAAGTACATTGCTGGAATCATAACTAAGATTGTTGGTTTGTATTCTGCAATTAGTTTGTTAATTTGTAAGTGGTCAAAGTATCTTTGTAAGATAGTCGTTCCACCAACCATTAATGTAGGAAGTACAATATCAATGAATCCTACAACGTGGAACATTGGCGCTGCAGCAACTGTAACTGTTTCATCAGTTAAGCTCCATGACATTAATTCATTATAGATGTTGTTACGGTATGACTCATGTGTATGGATAACTCCCTTTGGTTTACCCGTTGATCCACTTGTGTAGATTAACATTGCCATATCATCTGACTCATGGCTTACTGTCTTAAATGGTTCGTGTTTAGATGGGTCAACAATCTCATTGTACTCATCATGGTCAACGTTATACTTTAAGTATTCTTTTGGTAAGTTAGTTAAACGTTCGTAGTGGTTATCTGCGTATGCAATATACTTAATACCTGCATCTTCAATAACACCTTCTATTTCAATAGGTTTTAGTCGCCAGTTCAGCGGGACAAACACTGCACCAACCTTGATAGACGCGAATAAAAAGTCTACAATTGCTACATCATTCGGTACGTTTACTCCAATACGGTCACCTTTTTGAACACCATCTCTGATCATTTGGTTTGCTAAGTTCTCCGCACGAATGTTCAACTCTTTGTACGTCCACTCTGTTCCTTTAATTGGGTCGATGATAGCTACTTTGTCTGGGTGTGTCTGTGCTCTAGTTTTAATCCAATCGAAATTCATTTTACTTCCCCTTTTTAAATAAAATTGATTTGTAAGCGCCTACAAATCTAGTAACCCTAGTATATCTATGTAAGCGCTCCCTGGGAAATAAGTATACATTTATGGTTCCATTAGCCCGGCTTATCGAGTGACATATCTAGCTTATTGTTCATTTTTATGAAGTGGCTAAAAATGTATGTTATAAGGAAGAGATTTTTTGTGCAGTGTTAAAAAATAGATTATAGTGCATTGGTTTAATATGAAAAAAAGCAACAACCAATAATGGCTGCTGCTGATATTTATGCTTTTTACACTACACTTGTCTGACGACTTGAATGGATAAGTGATTACTAACCCACTATTTTTGCGGTTTCAGATTACGGTTATCTTCTACTTGCCTTTGGTTATTTGCGATATGTGTCTGCATCGCATATTTTGCTTGGAATGAATTTTTACTACGAATCCCTTCTAAAATCTCACGATGGGATTGAATAATTTCAACTTTATTTTGTTCGTTTGTATAGTAATCATTATAAAGAGTGATCGATTGGTGAATGACGGGCAGTAAGTTAGCCATCGCAATATTTCCACTCATATTCGCGATAATGGAGTGAAATTCAATATCCAACTCAAAATGATTATCCTCTAGACTTTCAACAGACTCTTCTATCTTTTCCGTAACTCTTTCAAGAGAAGCAAGTTGTTCGTCTGTTCGATTATAAGCTGCCAGCATGGCTATTTCTGGTTCCAATACAAAACGCATAGCAAATAAGTCTTCGGTCAACTTTTGAGTATCTTCCACAAATGCAAACCCTAATGGATCATCTGAGATTCCAGGATTTTCAGTTACGTAAGTCCCTGACCCCTGTCGAACTTCAAGGACATTTCTTGATACGAGTGAACGTACTGCTTCACGTACCGTACTTCTCCCCACCTCAAGTGTTGTTGCAAGCTCATATTCATTTGGAAGTTTGTCTCCCGTTTTTAAATTCTGACTGGTGATAAATTTGATAATACTATCTGCCGTTCTATCGACTAATGGACGTTGCACAATATACCTCCTAACACGAGTCATCCGATGTTTATAGGTTTAGTATAACTTATTATTAATAGGCATACAATCAAGTTTTAGCTAATTTCACACATAAATTGTTCAGTGAGAACAGCTTCAACTCTTTATTCATTTCAGAGGTATGATTGTCTATTTCAATTGCTTTAACTGAATTAAATTGTCATTATCTTTTAAAAACGCATATAAATGTACAATGTTGTATACTTTAAAGGTTTTTGTTGTTAAGGAAAGTAACTATTTAGAAAAAAAGGTTGTGTTTTAGATACTCCTTAATGTATTTATAGGAAAGATCATTCATAGAATTTGGACGCCCCCATCTAAAACTTTATACAAAAACCCGCTCTACAAGCAGTTCTGACTATTTATCTATTAATTTTTTAAAAGTT
>DAIOTD010000035.1:0-13998 GCA_036752205.1 Atopostipes sp. | reverse complement strand
TTGCTCGAGTAAAAACAGTTTTACGTCAAGCAGAACTTGCTCAAGAAGCATAATTTGATTATTCCTTATAAAATATGAAGGAGGCAATATAGTGGCAGAACGTAATGAACGTAAAGTTTACGTTGGTCGAGTTGTTTCAGACAAGATGGATAAAACAATTGTTGTCGAAACTACTACAAGTAAACAACACAAGAAATATAGAAAACGTATCAACCATACAACAAAATTAACAGCTCATGATGAAAACAACTCAGCAAAAGAAGGCGATTTAGTTGAAATTATGGAAACTCGCCCATTATCAAAAACAAAACGTTACCGTTTAGTTAACATAGTGGAAGAATCTGTAGTACTTTAATCCCAAGTAAATTGTAAGTTGTGAAGGGAGGACTCTGAAATGCTTCAAACAGAAAGTAAAATGAAAGTCGCAGATAACTCAGGAGCAAGAATCGTTAAAGTGATTAAGGTTCTAGGTGGATCTGGCGCACAATATGCGAACATTGGTGATGAAGTTGTTGTTTCAGTACAACAGGCCACACCAGGCGGCGTTGTCAAAAAAGGTGAAGTTACACGTGCAGTTATCGTTCGTTCGAAAACGGGTGTAGGTCGTCAAGATGGTTCATACATCAAGTTTGATGAAAATGCTTGTGTTCTTGTACGTGATGACAAATCACCTCGAGGAACACGTATCTTTGGACCGGTAGCAAGAGAATTACGTAATAACAACTTTATGCGTATTATTTCGTTAGCACCGGAAGTACTATAATTATTAATCGAATACAAGGAGGTGCACGAAATGTTTGTTAAAACTGGAGACACAGTTAAAGTTATTGCAGGTAATTACAAAGGCCTAACAGGTGAAGTACTAAAAGTATTACCTAAAGAAAACAAAGTAATTGTTGAAAAAATCAACATGATTAAGAAACACGTTAAACCAACGGGATTCGGCCAAGAAGGTGGAATCGTTGAGCAAGAAGCAGCTATCGATGCTTCAAACGTTCAATTAGTTGATCCAGAAACTGGAGAAGCTTCAAGAATTGGTTACAGAGAAGAAGACGGCAAAAAAGTGCGCTATTTTAAAAAGTCAGGAAATACTTTATAAAATAGTAAGGAAGGGAGGATATCTCTGAAATGAATCGTTTAAAAGAAAAATACGATAACGAAATCGTAAACACATTAGTTGAAAAATTTAATTATTCATCAGTAATGGAAGTTCCTAAAATCGAGAAAATCGTTCTAAACATGGGTGTTGGTGACGCAGTTTCTAACACACGTAATTTAGAAAACGCAGTAAACGAACTAACACTAATTTCTGGACAAAAGCCAGTTATTACTCGTGCTAAAAAATCAATCGCTGCTTTCCGCTTACGTGAAGGTATGCCAATTGGTGCAAAAGTTACATTACGCGGTGAGCGTATGTACGACTTCTTGGACAAACTAGTATCTGTTTCACTGCCTCGTGTACGTGATTTCCGTGGGGTAAGCAAAAACTCATTCGACGGTCGCGGTAACTACACTTTAGGTGTGAAAGAGCAATTAATTTTCCCTGAAATTTCTTACGATGACGTAAGTAAAGTACGTGGATTAGATATCGTAATTGTTACTACTGCAAACTCAGATGAAGAAGGTAAAGCATTACTTTCTGAATTAGGAATGCCGTTCCAAAAATAATCACGAGGAGGATTAACAGAACATGGCTAAAAAGTCTTTAATAGAAAAAAATAAGAAACCAGCTAAATATTCTACTCAAGAGTACACAAGATGTGAACGTTGTGGTAGACCTCACTCAGTATACAAAAAGTTTAAATTATGCAGAATTTGTCTTCGTGAATTAGCTCATAAAGGACAAATCCCTGGATTGAAAAAAGCTAGCTGGTAGAAACTAGATATATTTGGAATAAGGAGGCTATTGTAATGGGAATGACGGATCCAATTGCGGATTTTATTACACAAATCCGAAACGCAAACGATGCTGGACATGCAAATGTTGCAATCCCTGCATCAAACATTAAATTTGAAATTGCTAAAATCCTTAAAGAAGAAGGATTTATTAAGAACGTGGACTACATCAACAACGACAAGCAAAATATTGTTAAGCTTGATTTAAAATATGGTCCAAACAACGAAAAAGTCATTACTGGATTGAAACGTATTTCTAAACCAGGTTTACGTATTTACGCAAAATCTGACGAAGTACCTCGTGTACTTAACGGTTTAGGAATTGCATTAATTTCAACTTCAGAAGGAGTAGTTACTGATAAAGTTGCTCGCGCAAAAAATATCGGTGGCGAAGTATTAGCTTACGTTTGGTAAAAATTAACATACAAGGAGGTGCGAACAGTGAGCCGTATCGGAAAAAACCCAGTTGAAATACCTGAAGGTGTAGAAGTAGAACTTAACGGTAATACAGTTACAGTAAAAGGTAAAAATGGTGAATTAACACGTGAATTAAGTCCAGCGATTGAATTAAACATTGAAGATAATGTTATTACATTCACTCGTGAAAACGACCAAAAAGCAAATCGTGAAATCCACGGAACAACTCGATCACTTGTTGCAAACATGATTGAAGGAGTTTCTAACGGATTTACTAAAAAACTACAAATCATTGGTGTAGGTTACCGTGCACAAATGCAAGGTACTAAATTAAACCTAAGCTTAGGTTTATCACATCCAGTGGAATTTGAAACACCAGAAGGAATCGAAATTGAAGTTCCTACTAACACAGAAATTATCGTAAAAGGTTATGACAAAGAAGCAGTTGGTGCTTTAGCAGCAAATATCCGTGCTATTCGTCCGCCAGAGCCTTACAAAGGTAAAGGTGTTCGTTACGAAGGTGAATTTGTTCGTCGTAAAGAAGGTAAAACAGGTAAATAATCAATACAACTTATGTATTGCATTTATTTATATGTTTTCAAACGATAAATTTAACTGTAAAAGAGATTATATGAATTTAAATAAAACTAGTATAGAGGTGACATTGTGATTTCAAAACCAGATAGAAATAAAACACGTAAAAACAGACAGAAACGAGTTCGTCGTAAGATTTCTGGTACTGCAGAGTGCCCGCGTTTGAACGTTTTCCGTTCGAGTAAAAACATCTACGCTCAACTTATTGATGACGTAGAGGGTGTAACGCTCGCAAGTGCATCTACTTTAGACACAGAAGTATCTGAAGGAAGTAAAGTTGAACAAGCTGCAACAGTTGGAAAATTAGTTGCTGAACGAGCAAAAGAAGCAAACATCACTAAAGTAAAATTTGACCGTGCTGGATACAAATATCATGGCCGTGTTCAAGCTTTAGCTGAAGCTGCTCGTGAAAATGGATTAGAATTTTAAGCAGAGGGGGATAATAACAAATGGTAGAAAAAATTGACGCATCAAGATTAGACATCGAAGATCGTGTTGTTGAGATCAACCGAGTAACTAAAGTAGTTAAAGGTGGACGTAACTTACGTTTCTCTGCTTTGGTAGTAGTTGGTGACCGTAACGGACACGTTGGAGTAGGAACTGGTAAAGCGCAAGAAGTACCAGAAGCTATCCGTAAAGCTGTTGAAGATGCAAAAAGAAACTTAATTGAAGTACCACGTGTTGATACAACAATTCCTCACGAAGTACTTGGTGTACACGGTGGTGGACGAGTTATGTTACGTCCAGCTGTTGCCGGTTCTGGAGTATCTGCTGGTGGACCAATCCGTGCGGTCCTAGAATTAGCTGGTATTGAAGATATTTCTTCAAAATCACTTGGTTCAAGTTCAGCGATTAACATGGTTCGTGCAACTATTGAGGGAATCACACAACTTAAAAAAGCAGAAGACGTTGCGAAATTACGCGGCCTTTCTGTAGATGAATTATTAAACTAAGGAGGATGACACAATGTTAAAATTAACTTTAAGAAAAAGTTTGATTGGTCGTCCCCAGAAACAACTAAACATTTTAAAATCTTTAGGTTTCGGGAAAAAGATTAATTCATCTGTTGTAGTTAAAGATACAGATGCAATTCGCAGATCAATTCAAAAAATAACACATTTAGTTGAAATAGAAGAAGTAACTGAATAATCTTCAAGAAGGAGGTGCCAATATCATGAAATTACATGAATTAAAATCAGCAGAAGGATCGCGTAAAAAGCGTAACCGTGTAGGACGTGGACCTTCATCTGGAAATGGTAAGACTGCAGGACGCGGTCAAAAAGGGCAAAAAGCTCGTAACACTCCAGGACCAAACTCATGGTTCGAAGGTGGACAAACACCATTATTCCAAACTTTACCAAAACGTGGCTTTACTAACGTTAACCGTAAAGAGTTTACTGTTGTAAACTTAGATACTTTAAACAGATTTGATGAAAATACTGAAGTTACTCCTGAATTATTATTAGAATCAGGCGTACTTAGCAAAGTAAAATCTGGTGTAAAAGTATTGGCAAAAGGATCAATCGATCGTAAGCTTACTGTTAAGGCTCATAAATTCTCCAAAGCTGCTCAAGAAGCAATTGAGGCTGCTGGGGGAACAGTTGAGGTGATTTAATGATCGAATTGTTGAAAGGTGCATTTTCAGAAAAGTTTATCAGAAAGAGACTTTTATACACTTTAGGCTTAATATTAGTATTTCGTCTAGGAACGTACATTACAGTTCCGGGTGTAAATGCTTCCGCTATACAAGAGTTCGTCAGCTCAGGGCTATTTAATTTATTAAATACCTTCGGTGGAGGAGCACTTCAGAACTATTCGATCTTTGCCTTAGGGATATCCCCTTACATTACATCTTCAATCATCATTCAATTGTTACAAATGGATGTAATTCCAAAGTTCAAAGAATGGTCTGAGCAAGGTGAAGTCGGTCGTCGTAAATTAAACAACGCAACTCGCTACTTAACTGTTTTTATTGCTTTTTTACAAGCACTGGCGATTTCGTTTGGATTTAACTCATTGACTGGAACAGACTTAATTGTCAATCCAGGAATTGGGACATATATCAAAATTGCGATTATCATGACCGCAGGTACGATGTTTGTTATGTGGTTAGGCGAAATGATTACTGTTAATGGTATAGGGAACGGAACTTCTCTAATCATTTTCTCAGGTATTGTTTCCCGTATTCCACAAGATCTCATCGATATCTATAACTCTCAAATTAGAAATGCTGGAGACGAAATTGTTCAATCAACAATCTTTGTTGTTGCATTAGCAATCGTATTCTTATTACTTGTTGTCTTCGTAATTTATATGGAGAACGCAAGAAGAAATATACCAATCCGTTACTCTAAACGAGCAGTATCTTCGGAAGAAGCTTTGCTTCCGTTAAAAGTTAACTCGGCTGGAGTAATTCCAGTAATTTTCGCAAGTTCATTCATGATGGTTCCGCAAATCATCTTAGGGTTATTTGCATCAGGCAATCAAAATGCAACTTGGTTCAATGTTGTAAATACAATATTTAACATGCAAGAGCCTGTAGGTGCTTTTGTGTATGTATTATTAATTGTTCTCTTTACTTATTTCTACGCTTTCATTCAGGTTAATCCTGAAAAGGCCGCTGAAAACTTACAGAGACAAAATGCATATATCTCAAGTGTACGACCAGGACAAGAAACTGAAAATTATATCAGTTATATGCTTGTACGCTTAAGTACAGTAGGAGCTATGTATTTAGCTATTATCTCAATCTTACCAATTCTTGCTTCATCGCTTTGGAATATTCCGGCGTTAGCACTTGGTGGAACGAGTCTATTGATTGCAGTTGGAGTCGGTTTAGACTTCACAGCACAAATCGAAGGGTTACTAAGCAAGACAAGCTATACAGGATTTATTTACGAATACGAACCAAAGTATTCAACTGAAGATAAATAATAGTGATCTTATACAGAAATAGGGGAGGAAAAATTTAATGGATTTAATCTTACTAGGTTTGCCAGGCGCTGGAAAAGGTACACAAGCTGAGTACATTGTGCAGGAGTTTAATGTTCCACACATTTCAACAGGTGATATTTTCCGAGCTGCATTGAAAAATGAAACCCCTCTTGGCTTAGAAGCGAAAAAGTACATGGATGCTGGAGATTTAGTTCCAGATGAAGTGACGAATAATATCGTTAAAGAAAGACTTCAAGAAGACGATGTAAAAGATGGTTTTTTACTTGACGGTTATCCAAGAACTTTAAATCAAAGTGAAGCTCTAAAAGGTAATTTAGAAGACCTTGGGAGAAATCTGGATGCTGTTATTTATTTGAATGTGCCTAAAGAAATATTAATCGAACGTTTAGCAGGACGCTATATTTGTTCTAGTTGTGGTGCAACATACCATAAGTTAAACAACCCGACTCAAAAAGAAGGCGTATGTGATAGCTGTGGCGGCACTGAATTCCATCAACGTGATGATGATAAGCCTGAAACTGTCGAAAAGCGTATCAGAGTGAATGAACAACAAACGGATAAATTAGTTGAGTTCTATAAAGAAGAAGGCGTCCTAGTTGAAATAAAAGGTAACCGTGATCCGAAAGAAGTTTTTGCTGAAGTTAAAGAAATACTACAAAGCAAAACGTTGAATTAATAACGATTATGGTGTATAATACCGAGAGTGTTTTCTTTAAAAGGAAAACAATAAAATATTTTACGATGTATTATAAAGAATTTTATGATGGCATTAGAGGAGGTAACCAGGCATGGCAAAAGAAGATATGATTGAAGTAGAAGGTACAGTTACTGAAACATTACCCAATGCAATGTTTAACGTAGAGCTTGAAAATGGGCACGAAATTCTTGCACATGTTTCTGGCAAAATTCGTATGAACTACATTCGAATTCTGCCTGGGGACAAAGTAACAGTCGAAATGTCACCATATGACTTAACTAAAGGACGTATCACGTATCGATATAAATAAGAATTCCTGATATTTATGGAGGTTTAGGAAAATGAAAGTAAGACCATCAGTTAAAAAAATGTGCGACAATTGCAAGGTTATTCGCCGTAAAGGTCGAGTACATGTAATCTGTAGCAACCCAAAACACAAACAAAGACAAGGATAATTAAGCAGGAGGTGCAATAAATGGCACGTATAGCTGGAGTAGATATTCCACGCGACAAACATATTGTTATCGCATTAACATACATTTACGGAATTGGTAAAACAACTTCTCAACAAATTTTAGCAAAAGCTGGAGTTCCAGAAGAAGTACGCGTAAGCGAATTAACGAATGAGCAGTTAGATGCAGTTCGTGCAGAAGTAAACGAACTTAAGATTGAGGGAGACCTTCGTCGTGAAGTTTCTCAAAACATCAAACGATTAACTGAAATTGGTTCATATCGTGGTTCACGTCACCGTAAGAAATTACCAGTACGAGGACAAAAGACTAAAAACAACGCACGTACTCGTAAAGGATCAAAATAAATATCTGAGTAGATAGGAGGAACAGATTCGAATGGCAAGAACAAAAACACGTTCACGTAAAAGACGTCAAAGAAAAAATATTGAGCATGGAGTTGCTCACATCCGTTCAACTTTCAACAACACAATCGTGATGATTTCTGATGTACATGGAAATGCAATATCATGGTCATCTGCTGGTTCGTTAGGATTCAGAGGATCACGTAAATCAACACCATATGCTGCACAAATGGCTGCAGAAGTTGCTGCTAAAGGCGCAATTGAAAATGGTATGAAAACAGTTGAAGTTTCAGTTAAAGGACCTGGGTCAGGTCGTGAATCGGCTATCCGTTCATTACAAGCAAACGGATTAGATGTTACAGCAATTCGCGACGTAACACCAATTCCACATAATGGTACCCGTCCTCCAAAACGCCGCCGTGTGTAATAAGGAAGTGCATTTTAATTAATTTACTAACCGTTATAAGCACTGAACGTTTGAAAGGGGTAAGCGGATCTTATGATAGAAATTGAAAAACCAGTCATTGATACAGTCGAGATCAGCGAAGATGAAAAATTCGGAAAGTTTGTTGTAGAGCCACTAGAACGTGGTTATGGAACAACTTTAGGTAATTCATTACGTCGTATTTTGCTGTCTTCATTACCAGGTGCAGCGATTACTAGCCTACAAATTGATGGCGTATTGCACGAGTTTTCAACTATCGACGGTGTTGTCGAAGACGTAACAGCGTTGATCTTAAACTTGAAAAAAGTAGCTATGAAAATACATTCTGAAGATGTAAAGACACTTGAATTTGATATTGCAGGACCAGCAACAGTAACAGCTGGAGACCTCGTTCACGATAGTGAAATTGAGATTACAAACCCAGATGAGTACATTTGTACAGTGGCAGAAGGTGGCCATTTACATGGAAGAATGAGTGCCCAAAGAGGTCGAGGTTATGTTAATGCTGAAGATAATAAGCAAGATGACATGCCAATTGGAGTTATTCCAATCGACTCAATCTATACCCCAATCACACGAGTAAACTACCATGTAGAAGATACTCGCGTAGGTGAAAGTGATCAATTTGATAAATTGACACTAGACGTATGGACAGATGGGTCCATTTCACCAGAAGACAGTGTAAGTTTAGCTGCTAAAATTCTTACAGAGCATTTAAACGTATTCGTTAACTTAACTGAAGAAGCTCGAGAAGCTGAAATCATGGTTGAAAAAGAAGAAACGAAGAAAGAAAAAATGCTAGAAATGACTGTTGAAGAACTAGACTTATCAGTGCGTTCGTACAACTGTCTGAAGCGTGCAGGTATTAATACAGTCGAAGAATTAACAGACAAAACTGAAGCTGAAATGATGAAAGTCCGTAACTTAGGAAAGAAATCATTAACAGAAATCAAACAAAAATTAAACGAATTAGAATTATCTTTAAAAGAAGATATCTAATCATTTCAAGAAATATTATCGTAGGTAAGGAGGATTTCAACTAAATGGCAAATCGTAAATTAGGACGTACAAGTTCACAAAGAAAAGCATTATTACGCGATTTAGTATCAGATTTAATCATTAATGATCGAATCAAGACAACGAAAGCTCGTGCAAAAGAGGTTCAAAAACTAGCTGACAAGATGGTTACTTTAGGTAAACGTGGAGACTTACACGCACGTCGTCAAGCGGTAAAAGTTTTACGTAACGAGTTAGCAACTGTTGAAGAAACAGAAGACGCAATCATCGTTGAATCAGTAGTTCAAAAATTATTTAATGATGTTGCACCACGTTTCGAAACACGTAATGGTGGATACACGAGAGTTCTTAATGCAGAAGCTCGTCGTGGAGACGGTGCTCCAATGGCAATTTTAGAGTTTGTTGAAGAAGTTAACTTTGACAATGCTGATGTTGTTGCAGAACCAGAAGAAGAAGTTACAGAGGAAGAAGAAGTAGAAGTTGAAGCAGAAGAAACTGAAGAAGTTGACGCTGAAGAAACAGAAAAATCTGACGAAGAGTAATTTCTCTCTTGAACTGAATAGTACAATGACTCACTTTTTATGATGTATAGAGAGCGTTATGATGATGGTATATACCAAGTGTCTAGCTCTAGTTTCTCCTGGGGATTTTTCCTCAGGAGAAGCATATATATCGGAAAGTGATTTTTTGTTATCATGAGCAAACATTACGAACAGTTACGTATTAAACTTGTACAGGAGTAAAAATAATGAGTCTAATTACACTTGAAAATATCATGTACCGTTATAATAATGATCAAGAGAATAATATTTTAGATGATGTTTCTTTTACAATTGAAAAAGGTGAATGGGTCACTATTATCGGTGCAAACGGTTCTGGGAAATCAACCCTTGTAAAGACCTTAAATGGTTTGAATGTACCACAAAATGGTAACGTCATCATTGATGGCTTAGCGTTAAATGAAGAGAATATTTGGGCTATTCGTCAAAAAGTTGGGATGGTCTTTCAGAATCCTGATAATCAATTCGTTGGTTCAACTGTCGCAGATGATGTGGCATTTGGCTTAGAAAATATTGGTATGCCTCGCGACGAGATGATCGTAAAAATTGATCAAGCATTACAACAAGTAGGAATGCAAAACTTTAAAATGCATGAACCAGCTAGACTCTCGGGTGGACAGAAACAGAGAGTTGCTATTGCAGGCATATTAGCATTAGCACCTGATATCATCGTCTTAGATGAAGCAACAAGTATGCTTGATCCAAAGGGTAGAGCAGAAGTATTAGCAACCGTCCAGGCGATTAAAGAGGAAAACAACTTAACGGTTATTTCGATTACACACGATTTAAACGAAGCTGCTCAAGCAGATCGTATCTTTGTAATGGAAAAAGGTCAGATTAAATATGAAAATAAACCAGAAGAAATTTTTAAGCTAGGTGACGATTTAGTTGAACTGGGTTTAAATGTCCCTTTTGTTGAACAATTAAAAACAGCACTTATTAATAGAGGATTAGAATTACCTGATGAGTATATGACGGAAGAAAGGTTGGTTGAGTATTTATGGAAATCAGATTTAAAAATGTAAATTTCACGTACCAACCAGATACACCTTTTGAGAATAAAGTTCTTCATGATATTAACTTTACAATCGAAGATGGTAGTTATACTGCGATTGTAGGTCATACAGGTAGCGGGAAGTCGACTTTGTTACAACATTTAAATGCTTTGAAAGTACCCACAACGGGGAGTGTTTGGTTGGGGGATTACGAAGTAAATGCATCACGTAAGCAAAAAGATTTAAATAGAATCCGTAAAGAAATTGGTGTGGTATTCCAATTCCCTGAAGCCCAATTATTCGAAGAAACAATTGGTCAAGATATTGCTTTTGGTCCTCAAAATTTTGGTGTTTCGGAAGAGGAAGCTCTAGAATTAGCGCGTGAAATTTTACCAGTCGTCGGCTTAGATGAATCGTTTATGGATAAATCGCCTTTTGATTTATCTGGCGGTCAGATGCGTCGAGTCGCAATCGCTGGAGTTTTGGTTATGAAACCAAGTGTATTGGTATTAGATGAACCAACGGCAGGATTAGACCCTAAAGGACAGCTTGAAATGATGGATCTATTCAATCGTCTTCATAAAGAAGAAGGTATTACGATCGTCTTAGTTACACATCAAATGGAAGATGTCGCTATATATGCTGATAATATGATTGTATTAGATGCTGGACGCGTGGTAGACGAAGGCTCGCCTAGATCGGTCTTTAGAAATCAGAAATGGCTACAATCCATTCAATTGGATGTACCTCAAACGGTTGAATTTGCGAACTCTATTGCCCAGAAAAAAGGTTGGGAAGTTGAGAAACTCCCCCTAACATTGGATGAATTAGCAGATGGCATTATTCGTCGCTTAAAAGCTGAAAAGCAGGTGACTGACCATGGATAAAATTGCCTTAGGACAATATATACCGGGTGATTCTTTTATTCACCGTATGGATCCACGCTCGAAATTGATTTCAGCCATATGGTTTATCATTTTAATTTTTATGGCAACGACTTGGTGGACTTACGGTTTGTTAATAGCAGTTGTGCTGCTTTCAACGGTCTTATCAAAGATACCATTAAAGTTTTACTTGAATAGTTTGAAACCACTTGCTTTACTACTGTTTATAACCGTTATTTTTCAACTGATTTTTTCACAAGGTGAAACGGTGCTATTCGAATTTGGGTGGGTCAACATTACACAAGAAGGATTAATAGCCGCAATTAAGATTATTTTGCGATTTGTATTAATCGTGATGATGTCGACTATTTTAACCTTAACAACCACACCACTAGAGATTGCAGACGGTATTGAATCATTATTGAAACCTTTGAAGAAACTTAAAGTTCCTGTACAAGAGATTGCCCTTATTTTATCGATATCTCTTCGATTCGTACCAACGTTAATGCAAGAGACTGAGAAGATTATGAATGCTCAACGATCTCGAGGTGTTGACTTTAGTTCGGGTAACTTGATTCAACGTATGAAAAAAGTCGTCCCCTTACTAATCCCATTGTTTATTAGCTCAATTGATCGCGCAGATCAGTTAGCTGTTGCGATGACTGCACGAGGTTATCGAGGTGGAGATTCACGTACCAAATTACGTCAATTAACTTGGAGTAATTTAGATACGATTGTTATGATTGCCTTTGTGTTCTTAACTGCTATATTAATAGCGACACGCTATCTATTTTAAAATAATCGTTTGAAAGGGGCTTGAGCATTGAAAACTGTCGATACAATTCGTTATAAAGCGACGATTGCCTATGACGGAACGGACTATTCGGGCTTTCAGATTCAACCCAACGGACGAACGATACAAGGGAAAATAGAAGCGGTCCTAAAAAAGATTAACAAAAATGAGTTTGTTCGTATTCATCCATCCGGCCGGACAGATGCTGGTGTTCATGCAGCGGGTATGGTCTTTCACTTTGATTTCCCAGCGTCGATACCGGAAAAAGGCATCTTTAAAGCGATGAACGTACTATTACCAGCTGACATATCACTATTGCACTTAAAACCGGTAGAAGCAGAATTTCATGCGCGTTACCATGCGCTTGCGAAGACATATACTTACCGCGTCCACAATCATGAAATAAGAGATCCTTTTACCCAACGTTTCTCATTGAACCATCCTTATGAAATGGATGAGGTGCGCGTACAAGAAGCGGTTCAGCTTTTTGTAGGGACACATGATTTCACCAGTTTTTGCTCGGCGAAAACAGTGATTGAGAATAAAGTCAGAACGATATACGAATCAACTGTTGAGGTGGATAGAGATACAAATGAATGGCTCTTTACTTTTACGGGCGATGGGTTCTTGTATAATATGGTACGTATTATGGTGGGGACACTCATTGAAGTAGCTGATGGCCGATTAGCAGTTAATACTATTTCTGAAATGTTCGACGCAAAAGACCGTAGTCGGTCCGGAAAGACAATTGCAGCGAACGGATTAAGACTTGAAAAAGTATATTATGATGAAGAAGAGTTAAGAAAACGTTTCTCGCAATACACAGTCAAATAATAAGAAAATAAAGCAATAAAATCTCGTTATAGCGTTGACATTGAGCCAGATTAGGGGTAATATAGTCAATGGTATTGTTTACCACACTAATGAGCCCCGGAAACTTATTATGTGTTAACAATAAACTTAAATTGAAATTAAATGATGAATATAAATTTGACGTTATTTAAAACTGGTGGGACAGGGATAAATAACTTCAACTTAAATGATTCTAGATATATTTTTGGAGGGAAAATAAAGTGCGTACTTATATGGCAAAATCTGCTGAAGTTGATCGTAAATGGCACGTAGTTGACGCAACGGATATTTCGTTAGGTCGTCTATCTACTGTAGTCGCATCAATTTTACGCGGTAAAAACAAACCAACGTATACTCCTCACGTAGATACAGGAGATTACGTAATCGTTGTAAACGCTGAAAAAATCAAATTAACTGGTAAGAAAGCAACAGACAAGCTTTATGCTCGTCACTCAGGCTATGCAGGCGGATTAACTCAAGTTTCTGCTGGAGACTTACGTGAGAAAAATTCTCGACGTTTAGTTGAATTATCAATCAAGGGAATGCTTCCAAAGAATTCACTTGGACGTCAAATGATTAAGAAATTGCATGTATATCCAGGTTCTGAACACAAACATGCAGCACAACAACCACAAGAATTAGACATTACAGACTTGATTTAATCTTAAGGAGGGACATCAACATTGGCACAAGTACAATATATTGGAACTGGTCGTCGTAAACACTCGGTAGCGCGTGTTATCTTAACACCAGGAACAGGTAAAATTGAATTAAACGGTAAAGATATCTCAGAATATCTACCATATAACTATTTACACACAATCGTAAACCAACCACTTGTCGCTACTGACACATTAGGTAGCTACGATGTTCGCGCAAACATCCACGGTGGTGGATATGCAGGACAAGCTGGAGCTGTACGTCACGGTATCGCACGTGCACTATTAACAGTTGACCCAGATTTCCGTTCAGCATTAAAAGCTGAAGGATACTTAACTCGTGATTCACGTATGAAAGAGCGTTACAAACCAGGACGCAAAAAAGCTCGTAAATCTCCACAATTCTCAAAACGTTAATTA
>DAIOTD010000034.1:0-14439 GCA_036752205.1 Atopostipes sp. | reverse complement strand
GCAACTGTTGATGCTGAAACAATCAATATTAAATACGAAGCTGGTAAAGGAAAATTACAAGCGGATGTGGCTTCATTCGGTGGATTAGTTCCATTTAATCTGAATGGCGGTATTCAAGAATTAGATGAAAGTGGAGTGGCTGCTTTTAAAGCCTTTATGTCAACTTGTGGAGATCGCACGATTGATGGTGACTTCCAAAACGTAGATGATTACTCACTCTATGAAGGTATGCGTCAAATTGCTAAAACTGGAAAAGTATTAGCGATTCATGCGGAGAATGCTGACGTTACAGACCGTCTAGGTGAGATTGCGTATGAGAATGGTGCAGATGACTTTGTATCGTATGTAAACAGTCGTCCAGTCTTTACTGAAATAGAGCCGATTCAACGAGCAATTTTATTCGCTGAAGAAACAGGCTGCCGTATCCACATTTGTCACGTTGCTACACCAAAAGGGATTGAAGTGATTAAAGAAGCACGTGAACGTGGAGTAGATGTTACAGCTGAAACATGTACACACTACCTATACTTTACAACGGATGAATTAGACGCTATTGGACCAGTTGTAAAATGTTCACCACCGATTCGTGATCAAGAAGCACAAGATGGCTTATGGGAACAAGTAATGAATGGTGATATTGACTTTGTTACTTCAGACCACTCACCTTGTACACCAGACTTAAAAGACCATGACAACGTATTTGACGCATGGGGTGGAATTTCAGGCCTGCAAAACAACGTCGATATTTTATATGATGAAGGGGTTCAAAAACGCGGTATGTCTTTAGAGCGTTTTGCTGAAATCATTGCTGGAAACCCAGCTGATTTATTTGAGTTAGAAGGAAAAGGTCATATCAAAGAAGGTTATGACGCAGACTTTGTTTTCATTAATCCAAATAGCTCATACACATTAGAAGCGGAAGATTTAGAGTACCGCAATAAAATCAGTCCATATATTGGTAGAGAAATTGGCGCACAAGTCGTTCGCACAATCTTACGTGGTAACACTGTTTATGCACAAGAAGAGGGTGTGTCTGAAGAGTACGTTGGGGAGTTTATCATAAAATAAGGATTTAAATAAAAAAGTATCTTTTAAGAAAAAGTTGAATAAACAATCTCTTGAAAGATACTTTTGTTTTTTAATGAGGTTTAAGCTAACCAATTTAACATCCATGAAATCATTTGAGTGTAGAGTTCTTTACCATGCGTCTCTAAATGGGTACGATCAAAATCATGCGCATCGAGATCAACGAGATGCAAAGTAGCATCTGAATGCAAATTAGCTAATTGGCGAGATTGTCGAACAGGCACATCAGGATCGTTCACGGCTGCAGACAGGAATAAAGGAGGCAATTCTTTCAGTTTGGTTTTATCTAGAGAATATGCACTTTTTTGGTCAGAGTCTGCTAGGAAGAGATTTAACCAATCTCCGGTTTGACGAGCGGCCACATAAACGAGGTATCTGTTTTTGTCTGGCGTATTAAAGAGAGGCTCCGTTTTAATTTGAGCCTTAATAATCTGCTCGCTGACTTTTGGATATTGCAAGTAGTGTCTATTCGGTAAGTTAAAGGTCGCATCATTCAAATTGAAATAGCCATAGAGAGCCAAAATACCTGTTGGACGGATAGAAAGGTGTTCGGTATAAATACCAGACGCTAGAGCTAAGTATGAACCAGCTGAACGTCCCAGAATAAAATACGTTTCTAGTTGATGATCAGATAAGAATTGATTGACAAACCAAGCCGTCACTTTATTCGTTACATCTAGAATAACAGGAAATTTTGTCTCAGGTGCGAGCGGGTAATCAACCGCTACAAGGCCTATGCCAGCTGCTGTCAGCATGTCAATGTACTCACCGGGTAAATCGTCGCGGTTTCCATAGACAAAACCGCCACCGTGGAAGTATAAAATGACGGTCTTCATCTCTGCTGTTGTTGGCTGATAAAAATGGGCTTGCAAATCGTGCCCTTTAAAAGGAAATAAATGTAAAATGTTTTCAGTATAAGTCATCATGGTATCCTCTTTCTGTTTATATGATGGATGGGGATTTAATGTATGGTTAGTTTAAATGTTTTGTAAAAGAATTATCAACTCTTATAGGCTTTTACCCTGTTTTTGGTTAGTATGGCTAAAAACAAGTCCTTAATTAGTCAGTTGTAGACATAGGATAATAGATGAAAGCGCCTTACAATAATATCAAGGAGGAATGAAATGTTATATTCAGTAGTAAAAAATAGTTACCAAGACTCGATTAACTTAATGCTTTTAACAAACGAAGTAAACGCTGTTGAAGGTGTTAATAAAGGTCAAGTTATGATGGCAACAGATGCAAACAAAGATATGATGAGAACTGCAGGTCTTTTTACAGACGAAGTAGAAGCAGCAGGTGCAAATGAGATGGCGATTGTTATCGATGCAGACGATGATTCTGTAATCGATGAAGTATTAGCCGTTGTTGACCAGTTTTTAGCTGACTTATCTTCTAGTGCTGAAGAAGGTGGCATGAAAGATGTAGATAACTGGGACGATGCATTGACTGCTTTAGACAATGCAAACTTAGCTTTAGTATCTATTCCTGGAGAATATGCTGCAGATGAAATTGAACGTGGACTAGATAGAGGCCTAAACGTCTTCTCATTTAGTGATAACGTTTCTTTAGAAGATGAAATACGCTTAAAGAAAAAAGCACATGAAAAAGGATTACTTTTAATGGGTCCTGACTCTGGTACAGGTTTAATTTCAAGTGTACCTTTAGCTTTCACAAACACATCAACACCAGGAAACATTGGTATCGTTGGAGCTTCAGGAACAGGTATCCAAGAAGCAGCAACGCTTATTGATGACTTTGGTGGTGGAGTGGTTCATGCCATTGGTACAGGTGGACGAGACTTACATGAAGATGTAGGTGGAATCACAATGCTTGATGCGATTGCAGCTCTAGATGAACATGATCCAACAGATGTTATCTTAGTTATTTCTAAACCACCAGCAAAATCAGTACGTGATAAAGTCATGAACGCTTTACAATCTTTATCAAAACCAGCAGTTGCTATTTTCTTAGGTGAAAAACCTACAGAGCACGTTGGAAATGTTGCTTTAGCTTACACATTAGAAGAAGCAGCACGTATAACTGTTGATTTAGCAAATGGTGAAACATTAAAAGAAAACTATATCCAAGATATCGACTTTGATGTAGACCAAACATTACCAGAAGGTAAAACAGTTAAAGGTCTATACTCAGGTGGAACATTAGCAAACGAAGCAGCTACATTAATTGCAGATGCTTTAGATTTAGGTGCCATCCAAGCAGAAGATGGATACATTCTAAATACAAACGGTTTTGAGGTTATGGACTTAGGGGATGACATGTATACCCAAGGTAAACCACACCCTATGATCGACCCTGAAGTACGAGTAAATAAACTACAAGAAGTTCTTGAAGATGAAACAACAGGCGTTATCTTATTAGATGTTGTTTTAGGATACGGTTCACACGCAGACATGGCTTCAGCACTAGCTCCAAGCATTAAAGAAGCTTTAGCGGATGCAAAAGAATCTGGCCGTGAATTATATGTCATTGGTTCAGTTGTTGGAACAGCACAAGATCCTCAAGGTTTAACAGATACAGTGAACACGCTGAAAGATGCGGGTGTTATTGTTGCGCCAAGTAATGAGCATGCGATTCGTTATGCATTGAAATTAATGGGCAAAGAAGTTGCATTCCCAACTAAAGCAGTTTCAGAGTACACGGGTGAGAAAGTCACTCTTCCAGAAGTAAGTGAAACAACAAGTGACTTCTTAAATACACCTCCACGTGTGATAAACATTGGAATCAAGAGCTTTACTGAGCCAATTATTGAATTTGGTGGAGAAGCTGTACAGTTCTCATGGAGACCACGTGCTGGCGGAAACAAACGCTTAATTCGAATTCTAAATGAATTAGACAAACGTTCAGAAGAAATTGATGCAGCAAACGAAAAAGTTGTAGAGCGTTTAGTAAGTGGAGACCCGATCTTACGAGACGTAGCTCCTGCTTATGAATTAATTCCTGAGCTTAACACAGATGAGAAAATCATCTTACATGCTGGTCCACCAATTAAATGGGAAAACATGACTGGACCAATGCAAGGTTCTTGTATTGGAGCGTCATTGTTTGAAGGATGGGCAGAAGATGAAGACGAAGCACGTAGACAATTAGAAAACGGCGAAGTTCGCTTTATTCCTTGTCACCATGTTGGAGCAGTTGGACCTATGGGTGGAATTACAACGAAAAACTTCCCAATGGTACTTGTTGTTAACGAAGCGGATAAATCTGAAGAAGGTTCACGCGGAGTAAGTATCATGAACGAAGGTATCGGAGAAGTTCTACGTTTCGGTGCAAACTCAGAGAACGTTATTAACCGTCTAAAATGGATGCGTGATGTTTTAGGTCCAGTATTAGGTAAAGCGGTACGTACTTTCGAAGAAGGTATGAACTTAAACGTCATGATTGCTCGTTCAATCGGTATGGGAGACGAATTCCACCAGCGTAATATTGCGGCATCTCTAGTATTCCTTAAAGAGATCGCACCAGCAATTGTTGGCTTAACAGATGTAAGCGACCAAGAGAAAGAAGAAGTCATCCAGTTCTTAGCGGATACAGACCAATTCTTCTTGAACCTAGCAATGGCTGCATCAAAATCAATTGTTGAATATGCACGTAAGATTACAGAAGGAACAATCGTTACAACAATGGCTCGTAACGGTGAAAACTTTGGTGTACGTATTGCTGAAACAGGCGATGAGTGGTACACAGCACCAGTAAACAAACCAGATGGTCTATTCTTTACTGGTTACTCTGCAGACGACGCAAACCCAGATATTGGTGACAGCTCGATCACAGAGACAGTTGGTCTAGGTGGTATGGCTATGATCGCAGCTCCAGGAGTTACTCGTTTCGTTGGATTAAGTGGTTTAGATGATGCTCGTGAAATCTCTGAAGAAATGGAGAAAATCACCGTGTCACACAACTCAACTTGGTCTATTCCAAACTGGGACTTCAAAGGTGCTGTAGCAGGTATTGATATCCGTAAAGTAGTAGAAACGGGTATTACGCCAATTATCAACACGGGTATGGCTCATAAAGAAGCAGGTGTTGGACAAGTTGGTGCGGGTACAGTTCGTGCATCTTTAGGTAGTTTCGAAGAAGCATTAATTGGCTACGCGAAATCAGTTGGTATTGATGTCGACTAAAAAGAATACAACGAATACACTAAGCTCGCTTAGTGTATTCAGTTCGTATACGGAAGAAATTCTCGCAAAGAATCATTTTGCTAAAATCCATTCGGTGTTTCCGAATGGATTTAATTTAAATTTTAATGGAGAATTGGTTTACATCAGTTATCATCAAGAAGGATTGTTATCTGCTCGAGGGATATCGATCGATCAATCGGTCTTTGATGCTATCACACCTTATCTAAAAATAGGTGTACAAGTGCGCGTGAAAGAGCAGCAGTTGGTCTTTTATACCCGACCTTATATTTTTACAGTGCATTTCACAGAACGTAAGGTGAAGGATTTAAAAGTACGCCCCCTAACGGAGGACGAACTAGAAGCTTTCGGCTTTCAAAGTCGTTTAGAGCAATTGAATCTTTTAAAGCACTCGGGTTTTGCAACCAATGAAAACTTGATGATGATTTTAAATGAAATAAAACGAGAAAATGAAGTCAATACGAATCATATCAAACGTTTAATTGGCGCGGGTATCGGTTTAACACCAACTGGAGATGATTTTTTACAAGGATTAATCTTCATGGAACAAACCTTACAAAACCGCCCACATATTCAAACCCTAGTCGAAGAACAGTTGACACAACGGTCAACGACGGATGTGAGTTTATCTTACTATCAGGCCATATTCGATGGTTATAGTAACGAACCGCTTGTTTTACTCGCGCAAGCGATAAAAGAAGGAAACGAAGAAGCCTTTCATCAAGCTATTTCTTATATTCGTCAATATGGTGAGACGTCAGGATATGATTTATTAACAGGTATGGGTCAGTATTTAAATACAAAAAGAATGGAATGAATACAGAATGAATAAAAAAATTGTCGTTGCCCTTGGTGGGAATGCCATCTTATCAGATGATCCTACAGCACAAGCGCAAATGGATGCTTTACGTTACACAAGTGAAAAATTAGTCGGTTTAATTAAACAAGGTTACCAATTAGTCATCTCACATGGTAACGGTCCTCAAGTAGGGAACTTACTTTTACAACAAGCAGCAGCAGATTCAGAACAAAACCCTGCTTTACCTTTAGATACTTTAGTCGCAATGACTCAAGGAAGCATTGGTTACTGGTTACAAAATACGTTAACTGAAAAGCTAAAAGCTGAAAACGTAGAAAAACAAGTGGCATCAATCGTTACTCAAGTAGTGGTCGATGAAAACGATCCGGCATTTGAAAACTTAACAAAACCTGTAGGACCATTTTTAACAGAAGAAGAAGCTAAAGAAGCTGAAGCAGCAACAGGTGACCAATATGTTGAGGATGCTGGCCGTGGCTACCGAAAAGTTGTCGCTTCACCAATGCCACAATCAATCGTGGAATATCCAGTCATCAATCAACTCATTGATAATGATGTCATCACTGTATCAGCTGGTGGCGGTGGAATTCCTGTTCTTGATACACCAGAAGGCTATAAAGGTGTGGAAGCTGTTATTGATAAAGACTTTGCATCTGGAAAATTAGCTGAATTAGTCGAAGCAGATTATCTCCTTATTTTAACAGGTGTAGATAACGTTTATATTAACTTCAACAAGCCAAACCAAGAAAAGTTAGAAGAAGTAACGGTTAGCCAGTTAAGAACATGGATTGAAGAAGAACAATTTGCTCCAGGTTCTATGTTACCAAAAGTAGAAGCAGCGATTAACTTCGTAGAAAGTCGTCCGGAAGGAAAAGCTGTGATTACTTCTTTAGAGAATGTGAATAACTTCTTCGAGGGTGGCTCTGCAACCGTCGTAGTGAACGATTAATAAAAAATGAATAACAGATAAAAGCAGAACGAGACTTGCAGCACGTCCTGCTTTTATTTGCTTTATTGCCCACTTTTAAGGGGTCAATGAGGGAAGGAGAGGGATTAGATGGATTTACCAATGAATTTATTTTATTGGCTCATGTCAATTGTGCCAATACTGTTATTGATTGTTTTTATGATTATTTTACAATGGGGTGCTTTAAAAGCTGCTCCAATCACATTAGTGATATCGATTATTTTAGGGGTTCTTGTTTTCCAAGGGAACTTCACCGTCATCGGAATTGAACTACTTCGTGCTTCGTGGAGTTCCTTGAGCATTATACTCGTCATATTATCGGCTATTATACTTTATGAAGTGAGTAATGAAGTAAACGCGTTCTCAACACTGAATTATATGTTTAAGACCGTCGCTCCAAATGAATTGGTTCGAGTCTTATTAATTGGTGTGGTCTTTGCGAGTTTCTTACAAGGAGTGACTGGTTTCGGTGTACCGGTGCTCGTATCAGCGCCGTTACTGATTCAAATTGGAATGAAACCCATGTTCGCTGTGATTGTTCCCTTAGTTGGACATAGTTGGGCTGGAACCTTTGGAACGTTAGCGATTGCCTGGGATGCTCTCATTGAGCAAATTACTGGGAATAGTGCAAATGCTTATCCAGAAGCCGCTTTATACACAGGAATCTTTTTATTTATTTTAACTTTAGGCGCGAATTTCTTAATTGCTTATCAGTATGGTAAAGGGGAAGCCGTTAAAAAAGGTTTCGTGGCGATTCTCCTCATTTCGATTATCCAAGGTGGCGGACAACTAATCGTCGGTCAATTCAATACAGAGCTTGCGAGCTTTTTACCGAGTGCCATTACGATGATCGCTACCGTTCTATTATCAAAAACACCTATGTATAGTGAAGAATGGTCTATTTCAGATAGTAAAATTATGGAACAGAAATCAGCAGAGATGGTTGAAGCGGAAGAGACCGAAGTGGAATTAAACATGTCTATCTTCCAAGCATTGATTCCTTATATCTTAATGACAATTATTACTTTAGCTGTTCTATTGATTGCACCAATCAATAATCTGTTAAGTCAGTTTTCAATTGGACCGAATTTTATCGAAACAGAAACAGGCTTTGGCTTTGTGAATGCGGCTGTGGAAAATTATTCGCCGTTGACACCATTCACCCATGCAAGCATGTTCTTGTTCTTGGCCGCTGTCTTATCCTTCATTTACTATAGACAAAAAGGCTTAGTAAAAACAAAAAATCCTGTAGGGAATATCTTATCCAGAACAGGGAAACGTGCCCTATCACCAAGTATTGCCGTTATTTCCTTACTGGCGATTTCGCGCGTGATGGCAGGAACAGGTCAAACGATTATTTTAGCTCAAGGTATTACGAACGTGTTAGGCACTAACTATACCTTTGTATCACCATTCATTGGTTTACTTGGATCCTTTATAACAGGAAGCAATATGTCCTCCAATATCTTATTTGGTCAATTCCAATATTTAACCGCTGAATTCATTGGTTTAAACGTGCCAGCTATTGTAGGCGCACAAACTTCTGGTGGAGCGATTGGAATGGCTTTAGCACCAGGAAACATTGTTTTAGGAACTTCTGCCGTCGGTGCTTTAGGCTCAGAAGGAAAAGTCATGCGGATGATTATTCCATTTTCTTTGACGATTGCTACAATTATCGGCTTGATTCTTATGTTTGTTTTATAAAAGACAAGATAATAACCTCATCTGGACATTCGGTAGGATACGTAAGCGATCCTACCGAACTGTTCAATGAAAAAGCATTAAGGAGGTCAACAAATGATTACTGTGCGGATACTCGAAAACAGAAATTATCATTCCTTAAAATTACATTTCTTACAAGAAGCCCTTTTGGAAACAAATGAAAAGGGCATTGTGGTGATGGGGACTGAAGCCAATAAGACCTCTTTAATGGATTTGGAATTATACGATAAAGAAGTCGACAAAGCAGAGCCAAATGATTTAGTCATCATTGTTGATGCAAAAGACCCCATCATTATTGATGAAATCATAGAGCGAGCAGAAAATCGATTAAGTCAGCGACTAAAGGATGACGCTCGAGTTCAATCGAAACCGCAAAAGATTCCTTTGAGAAGGCGACCCTATTTCACAAAAGGAGAAAGTAGAAGTCCTTTTTTCCTGCGCTCCTTTACCGGACAGCGAAAAATGGGGCGTATACATAGTGCCTTTCGCTCGAGTTTTAATGTCATGTTCGATGATCAACTTCTGAATTTTTCGACGGTGGGCATGAGCATCGCTCCACATGGCTGCATTTTAAACTCGGATAAGATAGATAGGGTACTGACTAGTGGAAAGACAAATGACTTGGTTAAAATGGAAAATGGACGGTTTACGTTTTACACAAGAGGCGATATCGTCGAGCTGGACCTATCTTCTTTAGAGGAAACAAATTTGAGCATCCCGTCCTTGACCATGTCGAAACAAAAACTTAGACAAACCCCACTCTATAAGGCGTTAGAAGAAGTAACCTTTAACCAGCATATGGGATTAAACAATACAGACCGTGTTCTAAATAGTACGGAAACACTCAAACAAATCGGGAACAGTCAGCCAGAAGAAATTCTTCAGGCAGTGGAGTATTTAATTGGCAGAGGAAATGGTTTAACGCCGAGTGGAGATGATGTATTGTTGGGCTTTTCCATGATTCGGTTAGCGTTTCATCCAAAAGATGACATCATTGAAACGATAAAAGAAGGTTTAAAGAGTAGAAGCACGACTGCTATTAGTCAAGCCTACTATGAGAGTTTATTTTTTGGTTATGTAAACAGTATTTTTTTAACGCTGATAAGAGCGGTTGAAAGTGAGGAGTGGGAGGAGACCCAGCAATTGGTTCAACTGATTACACGATATGGTCACACTTCAGGTTATGATACACTTTTTGGTTTTTATCTGGGCATGCAATCTCTTTTATACATTAAAGAGTCATAGAATGAGGGTTTGTTGTGTGTTTTGCACAACGACTCTCATTTTTTTGGTTAATGTAACTCAGGCGATATGGTAACGCTTTATTTACAATAAGAACGTGTTAATCGTTGTGCACTTATAACAATAAAATATATTAAATAACTTTTTAGTACATAAGGAGGAAGGGAAAAATGGTTAAATTTTCACCAAAAGAGGTAGATGAAGCTTTAGATTGGCTTTCTGGTATTACACAATATGAAGATGTCAAAGGAACAACACGTCTTTTATATGATGACAAATGGATAGAAGCGCAAAAAGGCTTAGAAGAAAAGATGAAAGAAATTGGTATGGAAGTGGAATACGATGAAATCGGTAACTTATACGGAACCATCGTTGGTTCAGAAGAACCAGACAGTATTATTGCGACAGGTTCTCACGTAGATACTGTAGAAAAAGGTGGCCGTTTAGATGGTCAACTAGGCATTATGGGTGGCTACTTAGCGATTAAAAAAATCGTTGAAGAAGGAGGACAACCTAAAAAATCATTACGTCTGATTTCAATGGCTGAGGAAGAAGGTTCACGTTTCCCATACGCATTCTGGGGCTCGAAGAACATTTTCGGCGAAGCGAAGAGAGAAGATGTTGAAGGTACAGTGGATAAAGATGGCATCAAGTTTGAAGACGCGATGCGCGAAGCTGGTTTCGACTTCCCAAGTGGTGACCCACGTTTCAACGAAATGGAAGCATTTATCGAGATCCACATTGAGCAAGGAAACTTTTTAGAAATGAACGAGGTTCAAGTCGGAGTCGTCAATTCAATTGTCGGACAAAAACGCTGGGATATCGTCTTAAAAGGTCAAGCAAACCATGCAGGTACAACTTTAATGGAATACCGTAAAGATGCTGTGGAAGGGATGGCTAAAATCGTTTCGCAAAGTATCGATCGAGCGAAAGAAGTTGGGAATCCTTTAGTGGTAACCTTTGGTCGAGTAGACCCTAAACCGAATACAGTAAACGTTGTCCCAGGAGAAGTGAGCTTCTCAATGGACTGTCGCCATACAGACCAAGAGGTATTAAACACGTTCACTGCTGAAGTGGAAGAAAGAATTCATGCCGTTGCAGGTGAATTAGGCTTAGAAGTTGAAATTTCTAAATGGATGGATGAACCGCCTGTTCCAATGGATGAAAACATTGTAAACGAAATTGTGAGTGTCTGTGAAGAAATGGGATTAAATTATGATGTCATGCATTCAGGTGCGGGACACGATGCTCAAATCTTTGCACCACACGTTCCAACAGGCATGCTCTTCTGTCCATCAATCAATGGAATTAGCCACAACCCAGAAGAACATACGGAAGCAGAAGATATTGTTGAAACAATTGAAGCTCTAGCTGTCACGATGCAGCGCTTAGCATATTAAACAGGAGACTAAGGAGAAAATAATGATTGATAAAATTAAAAAAGTTGGACTAATGAACTGGATTATGATCGCAATGGCTTTAGGTGCCGTTGTTGGTTTCATTGTAGGACCTGCTATTGCACCCATCGGTATATTAGGGGATATTTTCATCCGTCTGATTCAAATGTCTGTAACGGTGATGATTTTCCTAGCGGTTATTGAAGCGGTAGGGAATCTAGATCCCGTAGATTTAGGTAAGTTAGGACTTAAAATGTTTGCTTGGTTTGGAGCCTTTACACTTATAGGAGCCACCATAGGGGTATTGTTTGGAATCTTCTTACAACCAGGTGTTGGCGTGGAAACAAGTGTCGAAGCAGCTGCAGTTGTAGGATCGGACATGTCAATAGAAGAGACCGTCTTAGGTTTCTTCCCGAGAAACGTTATGGGAGCTTTAGCCGAAGGAAATATGATTCAAGTCATTGTGTTCGCGATTCTTTTTGGAGTATCCCTTTCATTAATTAAACAGTATAATCCAGAAAATATGACAATGAAAATGGTCATGGATGCAAACGAAGCGGTTCAAAAAACGATTGGATTAGTCATGTACACTGCACCATTCGGTATATTTGCAATTATAGCGGATGTAGTAGGAACAAGTGGTTTAGATGTTATTCTATCTTTAGGTAAATTCTTACTTGTCTTCCTGATAGCTGCCATCTTGCATACGATAATCGTCATCATCGTGACCAGTGCAAAAGCTCGTGTCAATCCATGGCATGCAACGAAGAAATTGAAAAACATGTTCATTATTGCCGTCACAACAACGTCTTCATCCGTAGCATTGCCTACGAAGTTAGAAGACTCTGAAAAGTTATTCGGTATGTCAAAACGTATTAACAACTTTGTCAACCCATTAGGTACAGCTTTAAACAGTAATGGTTTATCAATGTACTTAGGAATTGCGGTCGTCTTCTTGGCTCAATTTTATGACATTGATATGACAGTTGGACAACTAGTCTATGCGGTTGCCTTATCGTCTCTTGCTACTTTAGGTACAGTTACTGTACCAGGTGGTGGAATTGTTGCTTTAACAGTCGTTGTTCCATATCTAGGTTTACCAACGGCGTCGATTGGATTATTAGCCGGAGTAGACTGGTTTGCAGGTATGATTCGTACGCCATTAAACACAATGGTAGATGCACTTGTTGCAATGGTGATTGCGGCAGATGAAAATGAGTTGGATTACGAAGTGTTTAATCGAACACTTAAAACGCAACCTCAATAAACAAACATTTATGATCAATAGAAAAGAGGCTGGGACAAAAGCCACTAAATAAAAACGACGAGAAATTAGATTAACTAATTTTCTCGTCGTTTTTGCTATATATAATTAGGCATACAAAAAGCACCCTGATATAATATTAGTAACGACACTAAACATTAAAGGGGTGCTTTTTATGTACGTACAATATAACATGAATCAAACTTCACTTCCATTAGAATTATCTACTTGTATTGATCCCAACCATATTGTTTTTTCTATCTATAACTTTGTCGATTCATTAGACGATCATTACTTTAAAATTTTTGAGACTCAGGACGGTCGTCCTGCCTATCACCCAAAACCACTCATCATGTCTCTTCTTTATGCCTACAGTAAAGGTATTTTTAGTGGTCGAAAGATTGAAGAAATGATGGAAGAAAATCTACCGATGCAATGGCTTGTTGCCCAACAAGTGATTAGCTATCGCACGATTAATCGATTTCGTTCTTCTGACAACTGTAGTCGTCTTTTAGAGAATATATTTATCGAATTTACAATTCAATTAAAATTGGAAAAATTAATCACTTTAGAGAATGTCTTTATTGATGGGACGAAGATTGAAGCCAATGCCAATAAGTATACTTTTGTCTGGAGAAAAGCAACGGAAAGATTTGCGGAACGTCTGAAAATATCTGCTCGTGAATATTACTTTGAAGAAATTCAACCGATGGTTGATGCAGGTATTCAATACGATGAAGAGTTGGAATTGGAAGAGTCTATGCTTCAAGAGATTACCGAACTAATTGAAGAAGAAGTTGAAAAACTGTCACAAGATATTGAAGAGAATCCGGTAAAAGGACCAGATCCTCGTAAACAAGCTCGTCGTCGCCTCAAGAAACATCATCGGAAAGTGAGCCAGGATTTTCTGCCTCGAAAACGAAAGTATCATCAACAGTTTGAGACGTTCGATGGTCGAAACAGTTACTCAAAAACAGATACTGATGCGACGTTTATGCGAATGAAAGACGACCATATGATGAATGGCCAGTTGAAAGCCGGGTATAATATTCAGATTGGTACAGAAAATCAATTTGTTCTTCATTATGATGTTTTTCCGAATCCGACGGATACACGGACGCTACAACCTTTTATCGAAACCTTTCCTCATCGACCTAAACGCATTGTAGCTGATGCAGGGTACGGTAGTGAAGAAAACTTAACTTACTTAGACGATAATGATATTGACCATCTTATTAAATACAACCGATTTGATAAAGACCAAAAAAAGAAACACAAAACGTCAGATAAAAACTTAGGAAATTGGGTTTATAATGAAGAAGAAAAGACCTTTACGCACCCAGACGGTACAATCTATTACTACAGCCATCAATCCAAACGGAGAAATAAATTGAGTGGCTATACTTCTCAAGTGGCGGTTTATAAACCAACAGATCCAGAGAATGCGCCGCAAAAGGCGCTTTACTATAATGAGAAGTACCAAATTTTGAAAAATACAGAAGCAGAAAATCTTTTATCTAAAGAAGGTTCAACAATCTTTGCCAAACGAAAGATTGATGTTGAGCCAGTCTTTGGCCAGATAAAGGCTAATTTAGGGTTCACTCGATTTAACTTAAGGGGTAAATCGAAGGTAAAAACAGACATTGGGTTGGCCTTGATGGCCAACAATCTGAAGAAATATGCAAAAAATAATGTAATAAAATAAGAGAACTTACAAATTCTTTGACAGAAAATGTAAGTTCTCTTTTATTTTAGAATCCAGGACCTTTTGTCCCAGCCTC
>DAIOTD010000033.1:11614-14508 GCA_036752205.1 Atopostipes sp. | reverse complement strand
TCTATTGCTCTGGTTTCACGTATGACCGTTACTTTAATGTTTCCAGGGTAATCCATCTTATCTTCGATTTCTTTACGTACATTACGAGCTAGTCCAGCAGTTTGAACATCGTTGAGTTCATTTGGTTTAACAATGATTCGAACTTCACGCCCTGCTTGAATAGCAAAACTTTCTTGTACGCCTTTGAAACTATTTGAAATTTCTTCAAGTTTCTCTAGACGTTGTAAGTAGTTCTCCAATGATTCACTACGTGCACCTGGTCGTGCTGCAGAAACCGCATCAGCAGCTTGTACTAATGCTGAGATAACACTTGTTGCATCCACATCACCGTGGTGAGAAGCAATCGAGTTAATAACTGTTTCGCTCTCTTGGTAACGCATCGCAATTTGTGCACCGATTTCAACGTGTGATCCTTCGATTTCTCCGTCTAGCGCTTTACCGATATCATGTAGTAAACCTGCTCGTTTCGCAAGTTGTTGGTCCTCACCAATCTCAGCTGCCATAATTCCAGCAACTTTCGCTACTTCAATCGAGTGCGTTAAGACATTTTGTCCGTAACTTGTTCGGAAAGATAATCGTCCGATAATCTTAATTAAGTCTGGATGAATTGAGTGAATACCTAAGTCAAAGACTGTTTCTTCCCCAATTTCTCTAATGCGCTCATCCATTTCTTTACGAGATTTCTCAACAGCTTCTTCAATTCTACCTGGATGAATTCGTCCATCCGAAATTAATTTTTCAAGGGCCATTTTGGCAATCTCACGACGTATTGGGTCAAACCCACTTAATACGACTGTCTCAGGGGTATCATCGATTATTAAATCAATACCTGTTAAGCTTTCAATTGTACGAATATTACGTCCGTCACGTCCTATGATGCGACCTTTCATATCATCGTTTGGTAAGTGAACAACACTAACAGTTGTTTCAGCCACCTGATCTGCGGCGCTTCGTTGGATAGCTTCAGTAATTAAACTCTTCGCTCGACGGTTCACATCTACTTTCATTTGTGCCTCAGAATGTTTCACCATCACTGCAATTTCATTGCTTAACTCTTCTTCGGTTCTTTGAAGAATTATCTTTCTAGCTTCTTCTTCTGTAAGTCCTGAAATACGTATTAATTCTTTTTCTGCTTTCTCTTTTGCCTGACCAACTTCTTCTTCCGTTTGTTCTACTTTTTCAATACGATTCGCTAACTTATCGTCTTTACTTTGTAGACTACTTTCTTTCGAATTCAATAATTTTTCCTTGTGGTTTAAATTATCTTCTCGTTGATCTAAACGGCTTTCTTGTAGAGAAAGTTCTTGTCGTAGTTCTTTTATTTCCCATTCAGCTTGATTGCGTTGGGAATGGATTTCTTCACGAGCCTCTAATAACGCTTCTTTTTTAACAATTTCAGCTTCTTTATTAGCATCTTCAACAATTTGTTCTGCTGTTTGCTTCGCATCGGCTTGCTTTTGTTCAGCATTTTTTCTACCCATGTTCGATCCAACAGCTAGACCAATGATTAAAGTAACGATAGCAGAGACTATAGGAATTAAATATTCCATTCTTACACCTCCGTATCATTCAAATTTTTTATTTCATGTATAGTTTCTTTTATAAATTGCTTTTTACAGCATTTTTATTACACGAAAGCTGTACTTATGTAACTGTATACAAAAGTACATCTTATATTATAATATCCTTATTTTACCTTTAAGTCAATGCACATTCATCTCTCATTTTGTAAATCATGGATTAATAGACATTGGAAATCTATCGCTGTTGTAAAACGAAACAACAAACCATATTATTCAATAAATTTATTAGACTCGATTAAAGTCTCTTAAAGCCTTTATAAAACAATTTTGTTTAACAATATGTAATCACTACCTATGAAAAACCATTTTGTAAGTTCATTATAGTAAATCTCTAATGGCTTCTTCTCGAGATTTTGCACTGAGGTAAATTGGGGGTACATCAAATATTGTTTTAGCTCCATATTGTTTAGTAGCTGCTAATTTATAAGCTGCTCTGGCATAAACAATGTTCACAGCTGCTGTAAATTCTGGATTGCTTTCTAAATTCAAAGCATACTCGATCGTAGAGGTTTGCTCTCTGGAAGTTTTTCCCTGTCGGATGACGCGTCCCCCGTGTCCCATACCTTGATGTTCCTGATTAAACTCTTCATCTGAAATAAAGCTCACACTCGTACGATAGCCTTCAAAATAGTCGGGCATGTCGCGAATTGTTTTTTCAACTTTTTCCGGATCAGCATCCTCTTGCAGTACGGCATATACTTCACGCACATGTGCATTTTTCTGGTCGTATTGGATTTCTTTACCGTCATGTATAGCTTTAATCATCATTTCATCTGGGACAGTGTACTGTGCTGCTTTTTTGACACCTGGCACTCGTCTTACGGCATCACTATGTCCTTGACTCAAACCTCGTCCCCAAAAAGTAAATGTGTCCCCCTCAGGCAATATAGCTTCTTGCATGAGACGATTCATAGAGAATAACCCTGGATCCCATCCTGTTGCGATAACCGCTACATGTTCATGAGTCGTCGCGACTTCGTCCATCGCAGCGAAATGTTTTGGCATTAATGCATGCGTGTCATACGCATCAACCGTATTAAAATGTTCCGCTAAAGCTGGACCTTGTTTGGGTATATCAGATTTCGAACCACCACATAGGATAAGAACATCAATTTTATCTTTAAAAGTTAGAATATCATCTATTAAATAAGCAGGTGCTAACGTATTAAGTGTCTTCGGGTCTCGTCTCGAAAAAACTCCCACAAGTTCCATATCAGGATGATTTTTTAACCCGGTCTCTACCCCCCGACCTAGATTTCCATAACCTACTATTCCAATTTTTATTTGACTCATTCGAACGCCTCTTTCTTT
>DAIOTD010000033.1:7392-11514 GCA_036752205.1 Atopostipes sp. | reverse complement strand
GCTTTCTTATCTTCTTCTAGTGGCTCACCAATACCATACGCAGCGCGTACTCGTTTATCCACTTCTTCAAAGATATCAGGATTATCTGCTAGGTAACGCTTCGCATTCTCACGACCTTGACCAATACGGTCTTCTCCATATGAATACCAAGATCCGGCTTTATTAATAATATCTTTCTCTGATCCCATATCCACTAATTCACCGATCTGAGAAATACCTTCACCGAAGACAATATCAACCATTGCTTCTTTAAATGGTGGAGCCACCTTGTTTTTAACGACTTTAATTCTTGTACGGTTACCAATATTCTCAGAACCATCTTTAATGGTTTCAGCACGACGAACTTCTAAACGAATCGTTGAGTAGAATTTCAATGCACGTCCACCTGGAGTTACCTCTGGGTTACCAAACATGACACCAACTTTTTCACGAATCTGGTTAATGAAAATGGCAATTGTTTTTGTTTTGTTAATTGTCCCAGATAATTTACGCATAGCTTGTGACATTAAACGGGCTTGTAGGGCTACGTGTGTGTCTCCCATTTCACCGTCAATCTCTGCGCGGGGTACTAAAGCTGCTACCGAGTCAACTACAATAATATCAATCGCACCACTTGAAATAAGTGCATCTGCAATTTCTAGTCCTTGCTCACCAGTGTCTGGTTGAGAAAGTAGTAAGTTATCAACGTCGACTCCTAGATTTTTAGCATAAGCGGGGTCTAGTGCGTGCTCCGCGTCAATAAATGCTGCTGTTCCGCCCGCTTTTTGAGCCGCGGCAATCGCATGAAGTGCTACAGTTGTTTTACCTGAACTCTCTGGTCCATAAATTTCTACGACACGTCCACGTGGGTAGCCACCTACACCTAACGCAACGTCTAATGCTAGCGATCCTGACGAAACTGTTTCAATGTTAACGCTTGTTTCATCACCCATACGCATAATGGAACCTTTACCGTAATCTTTTGTTATCTGTTTCATCGCACGATCTAGTGCTTTTTGTCTGTCATCTGAAGCCATATGCATCCTCCGTTTTCTGTAACTAATCTTCAAAGTTTATATTTCTATCGAATGTACTTGAATCGACTAACAACTCTATTTTACTTTTTTTAATCTTAAAAATCAAGGGTTAACCGAACATTTATTCCCTTTTGGTCAATTTCTTTCTAATGCCGGTAAATCGAGTAAGATACGACGGACGTAATCACTAACTTTTAAGCTTAACATCCAACGTGCTGGATTTTGACTTCTAGAATAATCTACTTTTTCAGTTAGCATTTTGCCGTTCGGGAGAGCAATACTAATCCAAGCAATCCGTTCGGGTTGTTTTTCAGCTAAGTTCTCCGTTCCCCAACCTATAACGGCTACTCCATAATCAGATTTGAAATGGCGTTTTATTTCATCCGCGTAATGTTCGTTCAGTTCACTTCTAGAAAGATCGTCGATGTTCTCAATATTATAAAATGTACTCGCATGTTCGATTTCTGTAAATACATTGCTCCCTTTGAAGGCAGCGGTACGTTTAAGGTTTCTTGACCAATAGTCTGTCGTCGATCCATCAGTTAAGACCTCTAAGAGCGCAATCGAATCGCCTTTTTTGTGAAGTTCTTCTAAAAAGACATCTTGTAAACGTGTTTTTCCATAACTGAAGAAATGGTCTCCAATACGTTCTAGTATTTCAGTTTCTTTTAAATCAAGGAGCATGGTACATTCTTCATCCGTCTTTCCACTGGCTGTAATACGAACATCGATAATTCCAAATTTCGCATAGACAGCTATCGTTGGATTCGACTGTGTCTGTATAATATCATCTAGACGTTCAGCTACGACCGCCTCTGGAATACCGTAAAAGTTTAGATTTCTAGATCTCAATCGTTCGTTATCCCCTGCAAATTCTGCGAGTTTTGGAAGCAGATGATGACTAACCATCTGTTCAAACTCGTTGGGAGGTCCAGGTAAAAGTACATAGGTATGCGTGCTAGCTTCCATGAAAATTCCAGCTGCCATACCTACATCGTTTGGTAATGGTAATGAACCTTCTAAGATGCGAGCTTGGTTATCGTTTCCTTTTGATATTTTTTCCGTATTATAACGAATTCTAGCTTTTTTCATCGATTCCTCGTCAAGGACTAAGTCTACATTTAAATGCTCTGCTAAAATGTTTTTTGTAATATCATCTTGCGTGGGACCTAATCCACCAGACACAATAATAATATCTGCTCGCGTTTCCGCATGTTTAATCGCATCTAATAAACGATCTGGGTTATCACCTACTGTCGTATTGTGATGGACGGTAATTCCAATCGATGCCAATTCTCGAGCTAAATAAGGCGTGTTCGTATCAATGACTTCTCCTAGTAATAATTCCGTTCCACTTGTAATAATTTCTGCTCTCATAAATTATGCTCCTATATATATAATTTGCATTAATTTCGTTTTTTCGCGAATTTCTTTTAATTTCTTTTGATTTTCTTGTTTTCATTTTACAGTTTCGGGTGAAATTAGTCTAGAAAATTGAAAAGTAGGCAGTTATGCTATGCATAAACTACCTACTCTTTAAGTTTTTTATTTGTTCAGCGTATCTGCAAAGACAAATCGAGCATTGTAAAAATAATCGATTCCTGAATACACTGTAAAGAATAATGAAATATATAATAAAATACTACCCACTGGAATACCTGTCCAAGCAAATGGTAAATTATTCAATAGTAAAAAGATAATCGCTAACATTTGCGTTACTGTTTTAATTTTACCCGGCCAAGCCGCTGCTAAAACTGTTCCACCTGTTTCCACTAATAATAAGCGTAACCCTGTTACCGCAAATTCTCTTGCAATAATCACTGCGACAACCCAACCTGGAGCTAAGTTTAGTTCAACTAGCATAATCAATGCGGATGCAACTAAAATTTTATCTGCCATTGGATCAGCAAACTTTCCAAAGTTTGTTACAAGATTGTCTCTTCGAGCAATGTACCCATCTAACCAATCCGTAATGCTTGCAATGATAAAGATAATTGTTGCGATTAGTTCAGGTATACCTATACTTGAACCTAACCATTCAACTGTTCCCCAATCAAATTGGAAAGCAAGCAAGACTAAAAAGAGTGGAATCAAAAGTAATCGTAATAACGTTAATTTATTTGGTAAATTCAATGTGCTGCCTCCTGTAACGAACAATCGTTATTCTGTAAATAATAATGTTAAATCTTGTTTTACTATGTTCGCTGCTTCAGGAGCATATTCTAACTCTGCGCCGTTGAGCGTAACCACTGTTGCTGGAGCACTCCCAATTACTAAATCGATTTGAGTTGTGTCTGGACCAAATGTGACGCTTAATTCGTCACCATCATTTAGTAATTGTTGAGCAGTATCTCCGCCTACTACATTAATACTTACCCATGATGCACCACCAGATGCGGTTAAAACAATTGTCTGCTCATCTGGATGTGGACCCTTCACTTCGTAAGTTGTCGTTCCGCCAGAGCTTTCTGTGACTGAAACTTCTTGTGCTGCGGGCTCTTCTGTATCAGGGTCTTCTGTTTCGTCTTCTGATCCTTCATCAGTTGTTTCATCATCTGAACCGGGTTCTACTTCATCTTCATTGACTTCTTCAGTCACTGGAGGAGCAACTTGTTCAGTGTTATCTTCATTAATCAAAGGATTCTCCGAACCATTTAAATCCGCTTGTCGCCATGCATAATAAATAACGCCAAATATGGCTACTACCAGCAAAACGATTAGGATAGTTGGCAAATTATCTTGAATTTTATTTAGCGGCCCATTATTTCGACCTTGAGTGCTGCGAGTTGCAGGGACCGTCACATTCTCTGCAAATGTCTCACTTGCTTCTTGGGATGTTTCATTTAAATGTTCGGCTAGTAGTTCTTCTCCATCTAAGCCAACGATATCCGCATACTGTTTAACGAATGCACGCGCGTAAAAGCGGCCAGGTAATATGTCAATATTTCCTTCTTCAATCGCTTGTAAATAGCGTTTTTGTATTTTAGTTGTTTGTTGAAGGTCATCTAGAGTATAACCTTGTTCGATTCGAGCTTCTTTTAAAATTTCACCAATTTCGTTCATGTCTTTCACCTACCGTTTGTTAGTTTTAACTAAATTGGTTGTT
>DAIOTD010000033.1:0-7292 GCA_036752205.1 Atopostipes sp. | reverse complement strand
ATAAATACAGGAAAGAACGTTGAAGATTCTGTGAACCAATAAATAAAAGGTCATCTTCAGTATATGCAGATGACCTTTTCGTTTTTATTATTGATTAATTTCAGTTAATAGTTCTTCTACTTTATCTGTCTGTTCCCAAGTAAAAGCAACATCCGTACGCCCAAAGTGGCCATATGCTGACGTGTCTTTAAAGACTGGTTTTGTTAAGTCTAAATCTCTAATAATTCCAGCCGGTCTTAAATCAAATACTTTTCGAACTGCTGCAATCAGTTTTTCGTCTGATACTTTACCCGTTCCAAAAGTTTCAATTGCTATCGATACCGGATGAGCGACACCAATTGCATAAGCTAATTGAATTTCTGCACGGTCTGCTAAGTCAGCGGCAACAATATTTTTTGCGATATAGCGTGCGGCATAACTTGCTGAACGGTCAACTTTTGTCGCGTCTTTTCCTGAGAACGCTCCTCCACCATGTCGAGCAGAACCACCGTAAGTATCTACGATAATTTTACGACCTGTTAAACCAACGTCTCCTTGAGGTCCACCAATTACAAAACGACCTGTCGGATTAATATAGTATTTTGTGTCTTCGTCTAACCATTTTGCTGGAATAACTTTTTTAATGACTTCTTCTTTGACACCTGTTGAAAGCTCCTCGTAAGTTACAGCAGGATGATGTTGAGCACTCACAACAACTGCATCTACTCGCAATGGATTACCAGCTTCATCATACTCGACGGTTACTTGTGCTTTACCATCTGGTCGTAAGAATGCTAACGTACCATCTTTACGTACAGCTGCTAAACGACTCGCTAATGCATGACTCAGTGAAATCGGTAATGGCATTAATTCGTCTGTTTCTTTTGTCGCGTAACCAAACATAATCCCCTGGTCACCTGCACCAATTTTATCTAATTCACTTTGGTCATCTGTGTTTTTATATTCTAACGATTGATCGACTCCACCAGCTATATCTTCTGATTGTTCATCAATCGCTACAATGACTGCACAAGTTTCGGCGTCAAACCCATATTTCGCACGTGTATAACCGATGTCTCGTACCGTCTCACGAACCACTGATTGAATATCAACGTATGCTTCGGTGCGGATCTCTCCTGAAATAAATACAAGTCCTGTTGTGACAACTGTCTCACATGCAACACGTGAATTTGGATCTTTCTCTAACAATGCATCTAAAATCGCATCACTAATGCGGTCAGCCATTTTATCTGGATGTCCTTCAGTAACGGATTCGGATGAAAATAATCTTTTTTCTATCATATTCTGTGTTCCCCCTATTTTGTTTCGGTTACAAGGCTTCCGGCACGGATGTGACGTCCTATCGGGAATCAAATGTAAACCTCCACTATTTTAACACAGGCTAAAGTCTATTTCACTCTTTTTCATAAGATTTCTTATGATTATACGTATACCTCTACTTCGTAAGGCAAAAACTCATTGTGACAGTTACCCGGATTTATATAACGACATCGTCTCTTATTAATCTCAACTCGAGTATTCGTTCATCCTATCGATTTGTTTGGTCTAGGAATTCATTGGAAAAACCTATATAATCAATGTATTATAACTACAGGAAGGAAGGTGCATATGCGTCAGTCGATACTTGATAAATTCTATCAACCAACCTTGTTTTTCTTTCTGTTACCGGTCTTTCAAATCTTATTAGGTATGATTTTTTCACTCCAGTATCAGTCAGTCAACGTTCTTGCATTCATCTTTTTATATTTTTTTGTATTATTTAACCAAATGTTGGAAAATATTTTGCTGCGAATTCCAAATACTGATTTTGAATTTTCCAAAGCATTCTTTTTTACTATTCAGTTTTTAAACTACCTGACAATTCTATACTTCGGGCTACAGTTTTCGTGGATGACAAGTCTCGTTTTATTTTTGTTTAGCCTTAATATACAAGGTCAATTTTTGTTCAGTTATTACAACATGGAATTATTTGCAGTCCTTGTTAGTACGGTATTAAAAATACTCTTCTTGAATAGTCTTAGTTTTTATCTCGGGACTGGTTTTATCCAATTACGAGGTATTCTTTTCTTCTCAGGTTTGCTCATACCATTTATTATTTATGAAATATCACGAGTGCTTCCTGAAATAAAAAAGAAAATGCTTACCATTCTAGTGGCAGCATCTTATGTGGTCAGTATCCTATTATTATGGGGGCCATTAAAGTTTGCTAGCCTACTTCTCCTACTCACTATACCTTTCGCTTGGGGATTAACTAGGGATGAATTTAACCGCAGAACAACAGCAGTCTTCATGATTAACTTCTCGTTGTTTTATATTCTCTTAACCCTGTACAGTGTGCTGATTGCTTAAAAATTAGTATAGATGACGACTTTACAGACGACGTTTAATAGGTGAATAGCTATCTTTTGTAACAATTTTTATAATAAACGAAAACCCCACTATTCAATACTGAATAGTGGGGTTTCTTGATGGCTCAGGACGGAGTTGAACCGCCGACACACGGAGCTTCAATCCGTTGCTCTACCAACTGAGCTACTAAGCCGTGTCATAAAAAGGAGGATGAGGGATTTGAACCCCCGCGTGCCGTTAAGCACCTGTCGGTTTTCAAGACCGATCCCTTCAGCCGAACTTGGGTAATCCTCCAGAAATAAAAAATGACCCCTACGGGGATCGAACCCGTGATACCACCGTGAAAGGGTGGTGTCTTAACCGCTTGACCAAGGGGCCTTAGTCGAATCTTATTTGCTGAACACTCTTAATATAGTACCCAATCTCTAAAGGAATGTCAACAGCAATTCGTCATTTCTTCAAATACTCTGTTGCTTCACTCTTCTAACATTGATTTCACAAGCTTTAAGAAAAACAAAAAAACGCAATCTTTCGTTGCGTTCTTTGATTTTTATTTAATTTCTATTTTGCTTTCACCAAATTCTTGGTAAAAATCTCTTTTTAACTCTAAGAATTTTTCGAATTCCGTCAAAATATTATATAAAATCGCACGACTCTCAAACTCTTCTCTGGACTTAGGTAGTGATGAATCTCTAAATACACGATATAAATTACTAATATAACCCAATAACTCAATCCCTGTATTTGTCTCATCTAACTGTTCAGCCGTTTCACCAAATATCGAAGCAAGGATTCTATTTTCATCTGTATTAGGAAGAACATTATCTAAAGAATTTGTAATTCTATTTAGAATTTCATACTGACGTTGGCGCATCTGAGCATATTTTATATAGTAACTTTCTGAATCATCTGAAAAATCTCGATTATCGTATTCGATAAAAGCAATTTTTTCTAACTCAATTGTTTGCTTACATAAATCTTTTAGCTCTTGTTGGATTCGTTCTCTGTTTTTAGATCCTTCTAATAGTCTTTTTTCCAGTAAAAACAAAATGAGGGACATTTGCTTTTCAATATCCACCACCATCATTTCAATTTTCTGATTGTGTGATGGAATCCAAAAGTTTGCAAGTAAAGCAAAGAATAAGCCAATAAACATAATCGCTAGACCATTTATTTGCCATGCCCATGAAATACTTTCGGCAATTAAGAAATGTGTGACTAAAACAGAACACGGTGCTATCCCAGCATCAACTTTTAGAAAATAAGCTAAGGGAACGTATACCGCTAAGTAGACGGCAAAACTGTAAATTGAATAGCCAAAAATGTAAAAGACACCTGTCGCGATTGCAAAGGCTAATATAGTGGATCCAGAATATTCCTTAACTCGATCGAATGTTTCTTTTCGAGTATTTAAAACAGCTAGTATAGCAATAATTCCAGCAGCGTATGGATTTTCTAAGCCAATTAACATCGCTACAAAATTTGCAAGCAAAGCGGATACCGTTATTCGGATTGTTCGTTGAAAAACACTCATCATCATTCACCCTATTTTCATCGTTGTCTCTATTATAACCTAATCAACTTGAAATGTAATCGATGTATATATTCTTTTAGATAAACCACATTGTTTTTCTCGGTTTATAATACGAACTACCTATGGTTATCAACTTAAGATTTCAAAGCGTTCCTTTAAATCTGATTTGTAATGCTATTAAAACGTTTCTTTTTTTGATATTTTTGGTTGTCTTTTACTAAATTTCTCTTGATGATATAAGTAGAAAATGATTGGAGGTACTTGGCATGTTATTTACTCATGACGCAACATTTTATGCCAATAAAATCAAAAAATTAGAGTACTCTGTAAGTGAACTAGTCGAGGCTGCACTCACGAACATCGAAATATTAAACCCGAAATTGAATGCCGTTACACATATACAGGCTACTGAAGCACGTAATATAGCTGCTCATTACGATGAACAGTTAATAGGATTAGAGTTTGAAGAAATTGAGAAGTTTCCACCCTTTTACGGTGTGCCTATCCTCTTAAAAGATTTAGGACAAAGCGAGGCAGGACAACCAGATTCAAGTGGTGCTCATTTAATGAAAGATTTTATCGCAAAAGAAACGAATAACTTTGTACAAAAGATACTCGATGCTGGCTTTATCATAGTTGGCCGTACAAACGTGCCAGAATTTGGTTTTAAAAACGAATCGGACTCGGAGTTATTTGGATCAGTTCATTCACCTTTTAGCAATGATTTAAATCCCGGAGGCTCGAGTGGAGGTGCTGCCGCCGCATTGAAAGCAGGAATTGTCCCAATCGTTACAGCAAGTGATGGTGGTGGATCGATTCGGATTCCAGCTAGTTTTAATGGCTTGATTGGCTTAAAGACTTCACGCGGAAGAATCCCTGTAGGCCCTGGTGGATACCGTGGATGGCAAGGTGCAAGTGTGCATTTTGCTTTGACAAAATCTGTGCGCGATACATGGACGTTACTAAAGGCGATGCAGGTTGAGCAATTCGATGCACCATTTGTATTACCTACTATTAAAGAGGATACTTTATTGCCTCTAAGTAGACCCTTAAAATTAGCATATAGTTTCGATTCCCCTATTGGAGGTAAGGTGTCAACAGATGCTAAAAATACCGTCATTAGAGCGAAAGAGGCTTTGGAAAGACTCGGACATCAGCTAATCGAAAAAACTCCCCAAACCGATGGTATTCGTGCGATGCAGACTTACTATAAAGTAAACGGTGTGGAAACAGCTGCCATGATGGAATCTTTTGAAAATTTATTCAATCGGTCGATGCAATTAGACGACATGGAAACAATGAGCTGGGCGTTATACCGTTCGGGTCTTAAGGTTTCTGGTGTAGACTATTCAAAACTCCTTTCTTATTGGGACGACTTGACTGCAGAAATGGAAGCATTTTTTGAAGAGTATGATGCACTCATTTTACCTTCAACAAATGGCCCCGCATTTCCACATCATCATTTTAAACCATCCGCTCAGTTGACTGAAAAACTTGAGAACATAGATGATTTTCCAGCCGTTGAACAACAAAATCTCATCTGGGAAATGTTTAGTCAAAGCTTAGACTATACACCTTTTACGCAACAACAAAATTTAACTGGACAACCTGCAATCAGTTTGCCACTATACGAAAACGAAGCCGGCCTTCCAGTCGGTACTCAAATCTGGACTCGAAAAGGTGCTGAAATGTTGTTATTACAAATCGCACAGCAGCTAGAAGCTGAAGGTTTACTAAAAGCGAGTATTCTACCACTTTACTAAATCATTCATTTTGGTGGTTAACATTTCGTTAAAGGGAGAAGCCATGATACGATATTAGCAAGAAATATACCTGAGGAGGTAGTCACATGCAATTTTTAGGTCGATTAGATGCAGCTGAAAAATTATCAGACCACATTCAAGTGAACAAATCCGAAAACACAATTATCTTAGGCTTACCCAGAGGTGGTGTACCTCTAGGTTTAGTGATCGCGAAGAATCACGATGTTCCCTTCGATATCGTATTAGCAAAGAAGATTGTACACCCCGAGCATTCCGAACTTGCTATTGGTGCGATTGCTGAAGGTGGAGAACCAATGATTAGTCCTCAATATGAGATTGATCAAGTATGGATTGACTCAGAGATTACCCGGGTGAAAGCAGAAAATGAGAAACGACGTACTTTGTATGACGAAACGATTGTTCATCAACAGTTGAAAGATAAAGAAGTTATATTAGTAGATGATGGCATTGCAACTGGTAGTACAATGTTTGCAGCTATCCATGCTGTGAAAGCACAAAACCCAAAAAGCATTACAGTCGCTGTTCCAATTATTCCCAAACCTACATACTATGCCTTAGAAGAGCAAGTGGACAACATCTCGTACGTTGCGGTACCAAGTCATTTCTTAGGATCAGTTGGTGCATATTATCGTAGTTTCCCTCAGATAACCGATGAAGAAATATTAGACATGTTAAAAAGTTATCGTAAATAACAGTATTAACTATGGACATTCTCATTAGAGAGTGTCTTTTTTTACTGATTATCATTCTAAATAATGTAAAAGAAAGAGATGTTGCTGTAAAATAGAAATACTAAATATTAAATATAAGGGGTATATAATTGAGAATTGAACATATTGGCCTTTGGGTAAAAGACCTTGAAGGTATGAAAGACTTTTATACAAAGTATTTCAATGCTGAAGCAAATGATCTATATCATAATACAACAACAAACTTTAAATCCTATTTTTTAACGTTTGAAGGGGCTGGGACTCGACTAGAGTTGATGGTTAAACCAGATTTATTCGAACAAGATGGTGAACGTTTCGGATACGCACACTTAGCCTATCAAGTCGAAAACGAAGCGGCGGTTGATGCCTTACATCAACGTTTAGTAGATGATGGTTACAAACATGTGAATGGTCCTCGCGTGACCGGTGACCATTATTATGAAGCAGTCGTGGAAGATCCTGAAGGAAACTTAATCGAAATTACCGCTTAAACTAAATACAAAAAGAGGCCTAAGACGGCCTCTTTTTTTGCACTCTAGTTTTCTGGGACAAACATAAATTTTTGACCATTTCCTAGATTATTTAATAGGAGTAAGTATTTTTCTGCTAGTTCTCCAATGACATTCACTCTTTCATCAGCTGGATAGTCTGATCGCATGATTTGAATTTCACCAGAGTAGCGTTTGTAACGTTCGTTATCCATCGTAATGGCACCGCGTTTGCGCTCTATAGTATTCTTTACCTTTACGCTTTTACCAGCTTGAGCAAATTCTCTAGACTCTTGCACTCTTGCTAAGCCATTTGGTGAGTCCACCCGTACAGTAAAGAGTTGATGATATAGATAATGGTGCTCTTCTGCAAATGGAACGGGTAATCGTATAATTCGATCTTCTTTATACTGCAATATAAGGTCTA
>DAIOTD010000032.1:0-14565 GCA_036752205.1 Atopostipes sp. | reverse complement strand
AGGCTTAAAATCGCAATCGCTCCAGCTGGTGGATCAATATGTGATTTCGTTTGAACGTTTGCTACCACACCAATTGTGTCGCCAAGTAGCATGGCAATCACTCCGAAAATACCAGCAATCCAGATATTGCCAGTCACTTGCATAGCTAATCCTGCAATAAATGCGATATGGTGAATCATTGGGAAATCGACAATGCCCGCTGCAATAAAGATTAATGAGAACGCACCTAACGCAAAACCAAATAGTGGTTGTTGAATCACGCCAATAACGGTGGCCATTAACACGGATAAAGAGAAAGCCCATAAAACATTAAAGCCAAGATTTTGAGTAATCATATGTCTCTTCTGTACTTTAGGTGGTAACTGACTTTGGAAATCACCATCCCCAAACACTAATCGGACCAGGATTCCTCCAAGCAGAACAGCCACACCTATATTGTCTGCTGGCAAACCAATGATATCGTCTAATAAAACTAATAAGCCAAACCCGATAACTCCAAATACTCCACCGACTAATAAGATACTAATATTTTTAAATGGAAGTAAGGGCGCGAAAATGTTCCCACCCGCAAAAGGCTCTGCCTCAGATCCATCTGCATTCTGTAATTTACCTTCACGCGATAACTTTGCAGTGTATGCGGCAGCTGCAAAAGCACCGATGAATGTAGCAAAGGGGGCAAAGACTGGGTTTAGTGCGACACCTTCAAGGAATGTCGGGTCACCTGTTGTGACGAGTGTTGCAATTCCGATCATTGCCATTAATCCAAAGAGTATAAAAGCTGAGGCTCCTCCGATGGCTGTTCCAAAAACCCCACCGAAAAATGCTAAAATAAAAGGTAATAATTGCTCCATTGATTTCTCCTTTTCTCACACATGTGAGTTCTAATTTTTGTACTAATTTAATCGATAAATAAAATCTTTCCTAAGATATCTGTGGTCCTCCTCCCAATGTGTAATCAGCTAATCGAAAACGCATTAAAGCGCTTTCATTTACACCTAAATAGTATTCTATTCATGAACAATGTTCAATGAACTGTTCATCTATTTGTGTTGCCATTTGGGACAACTAATGAACTGGTTCCTTGATCACCCTTCTTATGCGATCTCTTAGTGTTGCACAGGTTATATTCTGTCCCTTCATGCGGCACACTTCACGCCACACAGATTTGTGTAGAGTTTAATCGACTATTTTCCAAAAAAAATAGAAGAAAATCCGTATCGATTTTCTTCCTAATCTTCTTCTAGTACAACTTGGGCAATAGCCGATTTTTTCGAATGACTAATCGAGATAAAAGACCGTCCTTTGAATGGGCTTTCTACTATATAAGGACAACCCCTATTATCATTCAAAATACTGACATTTTGAAAGGTCACTTTTTGACCGATTCCAGTCCCCATTGCCTTACTAAATGCTTCCTTAGCTGCGTAACGCCCAGCAAGGAATTCTAATTGTCGTTTTTCACTACGCTTTTTATACAGCACTCGTTCACTTACTGTTAATATTTTTTCCACGATTCTCGGCGTTTTCTGCACAACTTTTGCCATGTGCTCTATATCAACAATATCGACACCAATTCCTACTATCATATCCCTCACCTATCAAAACTTTCTAAAACGTTGATAACGGTTGGCAATCAAATCATCAACTGTTTGTTCTTTTAACGCCTTAATCTGTTCTATAATTTCTGGAACCAAATAAGCTGCAATCTCTTCGTTGCTCATTTCACCTTCTGGAATCACTCGGTCAATGATGCCTAACTCTAGTAATTCTGGGGCTGTTAATCGCATCATTTCTGCTGCATCCGCTGCTAAGCGAGAGTCTTTCCACAAAATCGATGCAAAACCTTCTGGTGATAGAATGGCATAAATACTGTTTTCTAACATCCAAACTTGATCACTTAACGCTAAAGCAATTGCTCCTCCACTTCCACCTTCTCCTAGAATGATAGCTAAAGTCGGGACCGTTAACTCACTCATCGTAGTTAAGGTGCTCGCAATCGCTTCGCCAATACCATACTCTTCGGATTCCGGTGTTGCATTCGCCCCAGCAGTATTAATCAAAGTTAATACGGGTCGATTAAACTTCTCTGCTTGTTTCATTAAACGGATAGCTTTACGGTATCCAGCTGGTCCACTTGATCCAAAGTTTCGTCGGATATTCTCCTCCGTATTGCGCCCTTTTTGAATTCCAATCACTGTAATTGGTTTGGAATCATTGATTAAGCCAACTCCTCCAACAATTGATTTATCATCTCTCATAGCACGATCACCATGAAATTCAATAAAACCACTACATAATGCATTAATCATTTCAATCGTAGAAAGCCGTTGAATATCTCGTGCTTTTTGTACAATATCATAAGCCTTCATTTATTCAACCGCCCTTTCTTTTCGGTGCACTTGTAGTATAAACTGCAAAGCATCATGCTGTTTAGTTCGTGAGACAATTCGATCAATAAATCCATTCTCTAAGACTGTCTCAGCCTTTTGAAAATCTGCTGGCAAATCCGCCTTGATGGTTTGCTCGATTACACGTTTTCCAGCAAAGCCAACAATCGCTTCAGGTTCAGCTAATATTATATCCCCTTGCATTGCAAAGCTCGCTGTTACGCCACCGGTTGTGGGATGCGTCAATATGGGACAGTATAATAAGCCTGCCTGACTATGACGCGATACCGCTTGAGTTACTTTCGCCATCTGCATTAAGGATAAAATCCCCTCTTGCATTCGAGCGCCACCTGAAGCGACATACAAAATCACCGGCAACTCCAATACCATCGCCTGTTCAAAAAGTCTCGTTAATTTCTCGCCGACCACCGAACCCATACTGGCCATGATAAAACGATTATCCATGACACCTATCGCAAATGGGAGACCACCTAATTCTGCCTGCCCGGTTAGTACAGCTTCATTCATACCCGTTACCCCTTGACCGGTTTCGATTTTTTCATCATACCCTGGAAAATTAAGAGGATTAACAGCTTTGAGCTCACTGTCCCATTCTTGAAAAGTCCCTTTATCCACCAACCATTCCACACGATCTTTAGCTGGAAACTGCAAATGATAATGGCATTTTGGACAGAGATACTCTCTACCAATCATATTTTTAAAAATAATCTCACTACAACCTGGGCAAGCACTCGCTAAATCATCGGGGATTTGCGCGTGCCTTAGCTTCATCTCTTCCGTTCTGACTGGTTTAATTGCTACATACTTTTTCTTTTTTCGAAAGAATGCCACGCTTGAATCCTCCTCTTTTTAAGCTTCTTCACTACGATCCGTCTTTTGCCAATTCGGCATAAAAACTTCTTCTAGCCACTTCACATGAAAAGTTCCAGCAATGACATCCGGATGACTAATCAGTGCTTCTAATAAGTCCACGTTCGTATCGATTCCATCCACCACGACTTCATAGAGTGCTCTTTCCATTAAGGTAAAAGCTGCATCTTTTTCGGTTTGGTGGGTAATAATCTTGGCCACCATTGAATCATAAAATGGTGGGAGCGTGTAATCCGAATACAAACCTGTTTCAACACGCAACCCCATGCCGCCTGTTGGTAAAAATAGCCGTGAAATGTGCCCACTAGAAGGCTGAAAATTTTTATACGGATTTTCCGCATTTAAGCGGCTTTCAATCGCAAAACCATTGATTTGAATATCTTTTTGTTCTAAGGATAAAGGTTTTCCTTCCGCTATTTCAATTTGAGCTTTGACAATATCGACCCCGGTCACCATTTCTGAAATAGGGTGCTCTACTTGCAGTCTGGTATTCATCTCCATAAAATAAAAATTCTCATCTTCATCTACTAAAAATTCAATCGTTCCAGCATTGGTATATCCAATCGCTTTTGCTGCTTGAACAGCTGCTGTACAAATCTTCTCACGTGTCGCTTCGGAGATTGTAAAAGCAGGTGCAAATTCAATGACCTTTTGGTTGTTTCGTTGGAGTGAGCAATCGCGCTCTCCTAAGTGAATAACATTCCCATGTTCATCAGCCAAAAGCTGAACTTCAATGTGCTTTGCTGGATAAATGGTCCGCTCTATATATAAATGTTGGTTACCATAAATACTTTGCGTCTCATTTTGCGCTTGGATAAATTTTGACTCGAGTTCATCCGCTGAATAAACTAAACGCATTCCTTTACCGCCACCACCATCTGCAGCTTTAACCATGAGTGGATAGCCAATTTTACTCGCTAGATGACGGGCCTGTTCAACTGTGTAGACTAAGTCTTTTCCACCAGGAACAATTGGCACACCAGCCTTCTGCATCGTTGTTCGAGCGTTTTGTTTATTTCCCATATCTCGAATAATCTCGCTGCGTGGTCCAATGAACTTGATCCTCATTTCATCACAAAGCGAAGCGAAATCACTTCGTTCGGATAAAAAACCGTAGCCTGGATGAATCGCATCCGCTCCGGTCACGAGAGCAGCACTTAAAATGGCTACTGGATTCGCATAAGAATCTAAACCTTTAGCCGGCCCAATACAGATGGCTTCATCTGCCAATTCCGTATGCAGTGCATCCCGGTCAGCCTCACTAAATACAGCGACTGATGTAATACCTAATTCTCTTAATGCACGGATCACTCGAACCGCTATTTCGCCTCGATTGGCGACTAGAACTTTTTTGAACATACTACCCGTCCTGTCTTAATCTTGTTCTAAATCACTGATTATAAATGTCATTTTGGCTTCGGAAACCTTTTGGCCATATTGGTTCGTAATGGTTCCTTGTCCGATGCCCATTTGTGCTTTTAACTTCACGATTTCCACAGTGATGGTTAAAATATCACCTGGTACAACGTTTTTACGGAATTTCACTTTATCCACGGCTGCTAAGAAGGCAATTTTACCTTCGAAGTTTGGACTCTTTAATAAAGGAATTGAGCCCACTTGCGCCATGGTTTCAATTTGTAAAACACCTGGCATGATAGGATTTCCTGGGAAATGTCCTTGGAAATACGATTCATTTGCTGCTACATTCTTCGTTGCAACAATACGCTCTTCTTCAACTAATTCTTCTACACGGTCCACAAAAAACATCGGGTAGCGGTTTGGAATAATCTCCATAACTTCTTGTGAAGTCATGACTGGTCTTTTTTGTTCTGACATGTTGTCCTCCTATAATTCTTATCGTTCCATTCGTAATAATGGTTGTCCATATTCAACAACTTCTTCGTTTTGTACGAACACTTCTGTAATAACGCCCGAAAAAGGGGCTTGAATTTCGTTCATTAATTTCATCGCTTCCACAATACAAATGACATCGCCTTGCTCCACCTTGTCCCCTACTTTAACGTAAGGATCCGCATCCGGTGTTGCTTGTAAGTAAACAACCCCAACCATTGGGGCTTCGATTACTTCACCTTTTACTTCGATTTCAACGTTTTCTTTTGGAATTTCAACCGTACGAACTTCGTTTTCGACGGACGGTTCAGTAATGGTTTGCGCTTGTTGCGAATCCTCTTGACTCATTCGCATTTGTGGGACTTCTTTTGAAATGATGACATGATGCGATTCTGTTTCGACATCGACATAAGCTAAGCTCGATTCATCGATATGTGTAATGAGTTCTCTCAATTCTTCATATTTCATATTACTCACCTGTCCAACGTTTAAAGGCTAATACGGCATTGTGTCCACCAAAACCTAACGAGTTCGATAAAGCATACGTTATCTCTTGTTCACGACCAACTCCAGGTACGTAATCTAAGTCACATGTGTCATCTGTTTCAGCTAGACCTAATGTTCCAGGTACAAAACCTTCCTGCAGAGCTTTAATAATCGCAATAGCTTCTACTCCACCTGCTGCACCTAATAAGTGTCCGAAATGTCCTTTAGAACTCGAAATCGGTACCTGATAGGCATGATCGCCTAATGCATATTTAATCGACATCGTTTCAGCCGAATCATTCGTTGGCGTACTTGTCCCATGCGCATTTATATAATCCACTTCTTCGGGTTGAATATTTGCCATTTCAAGAGCGGTCAGAATAGCTTCACCTGCGCCACTACCATCTGGACGTGGAGCCGTCATATGGTATGCATCACTATTTGAACCATATCCCACTACTTCACCTAAAATGTTTGCGCCACGAGCTTCTGCCGACTCTAAGGATTCTAGGAATAAAATACCGGCACCTTCTCCCATAACAAACCCATCTCGGTCTTTATCAAATGGACGAGAAGCAGTAGTTGGATCATCATTTGGTGATAAAGCCGTTAGTACATCAAAACCAGCAATACCAATCTCATTAATCGTGGCTTCTGCTCCACCCGCAAAACAGGCATCTAACTCACCATTACGGATTTTGACGAATGCTTCACCAATCGCATTGGTTGCACTCGCACAAGCTGTGACGATATCTAAACTAATTCCACGTGCGCCTACTTTCATCGAAATGTTCGCAGCACCCATATTCCCAATGGTTAAAGGTACAAATAATGGATTCACACGCTTTGGTCCTTTTTCCATCATGCGTTGGATGCCCGTTTGGATAGCCAATAAGCCACCAATTCCAGATCCTACTAGAACCCCAACACGTTCCGCATTTGTTTCCATATCGTATCCACTGTGTGCTAAAGCTTCTACACTTGCCGCCACACCAAATTGAGAAAAGCGGTCCATACGTGTATATTCTTTACGACCCATTGTATCTTTTGGATTAAAACCTTTTACTTCTGCTGCAACAGAGACATTTGTTTCAGATGAGTCAAAGCTTTCAATCTTTGCGATTCCGGAATGACCTGCTTTCATGTTATCCCAGAAAGTTACAACATCATTTCCAATCGGAGAGACAGTTCCAACTCCTGTAATGACTACTCTATGCATGTTATCCTCCTTAAAATTACGGTCCTGTAGACCAACTTACATGTTCAAGCCACCATTTACTTCGATTACTTGTCCGGTGACATATTTATTTTCGATTAAAAAGTTAACAGTTTGTGCAACTTCTTGGGTTGTCCCAAATCGTTTCAATGGGATTTGACCAAACATCGTCTTTTTGACTTTATCGCTTAAGACGCCTGTCATTTCGGTTTCAATATAACCAGGTGCAATCGCATTAACCGTAATGTGACGACTGCCCAACTCACGCGCTAATGCTTTTGTTAAGCCAATTACACCCGCTTTACTAGCTGCATAGTTAACTTGGCCGGCATTTCCCATTAAACCAACCACGCTCGACATATTGATAATCGTCCCGGCACGTTGTTTTAACATAATCTTTGTGATGTGACGACACATATTAAACGTCCCTTTTAAGTTCGTATTCATGACGTCATCGTAATCTTCTTCTTTCATGCGCATCACCAAACCATCGCGCGTAATCCCGGCATTATTTATCAAGACATCAATACGGCCAAAACGTTCAACCACTTCATCAATAATCGCTTTAGCACCGTCAAAATCACTGACATCTCCAGTCACCTGTGCGACCGATTCAACTGATCCGTCAAAAGTTTGGAGTACATCTTCGCTGATTTCACTACGACCGTTTAAAATGACTTGATAGCCTTTTTGAGCTAAATCCTTCGCAATCTCTAAACCGATACCGCGTGAACTTCCTGTAATTAGAGCAACTTCTGCCACTTTTTATCCTCCTAAAAAACGTTCAATTTCATTTAAATCACTGATTTTATCAACGACCAATGTTTCTGGTGCATTTTTTTCTCTCTTTAGTAAGTTTGCTAATGTTTTACCCGGCCCAATCTGAATAACTTTCGTCACTCCCTGGGCAACGAGATAATCGATGGTTTCTTGCCATCGAACCGGTTCTACTAGATGACGCGTTAAAAGTTCCTTTACACCAGCCACTGTATGAGGCTCAACCGTTGTATTGCTGATTACTGGCACACTTCCTTGGTCAAACGAAACATCCGCTAGTGTCTCTTTAAACGGAGCACAAACAGGTTCCATATAAGGCGTGTGAAAAGGTCCTTCTACCTTAAGAGACAACATGCGTTTATAGCCACGTTCTTTTGAAATGGCTTTGAAATCTGCTAATGCACCTGTCGTACCGGCAACCGTTACTTGAGTAGAAGAGTTAATATTCGCTAAATAAAGCTTTTCTTCATTGCTATTCACTTCGTTTATAACCGCTCGGATTTCCTCAAGAGGCATTTTCATCACCGCATCCATTGCAATGTCAGAAGAAGCTCTAAGTGTTTCACAATGTGACGTCATCAACTGACCTCTGTTTTGGATTAACCTCATCCCCTGTTCAAAGGACACCATCCCACTTGCAATAAGCGACGTGTACTCGCCTAAACTTAAGCCAGCCATATAGTGAATGGCTGGCAGTTTTGATTCAATGCTTTTATAAATCGCTAAGCTAGTTGCTGTAATCGCAACTTGCGCATATTGAGTCTGATTTAATGTATCGATATCCGCTTTAATCCATTGTCGAATCGGATAGCCAGTAATCGCTTCTGCTTTTTCATACACTTTTTTCGCTTCCGGAAAAGCCTCTACATAATCAAGACCCATTTCACTATAATGTGCGCCTTGACCATTAAAAATAATTGCTAAAGACATAAATCTCCCTCTTTAATCGAAATAAGGTTTGTTCTTCTCATAGACTTTTTTCGCTTCATTCACATAGTCTAAAATAATTTCTTCAACCGTTTCTTCTTTGTTAATCAATCCCGCAATTTGCCCCGCCATCATTGAACCGGACTTCGTATCACCTTCTACAACAGCTCGATATAATGCACCTGAACCTAATCGTTCGAGCTCCGTAAAATCTGGTTTTTCATCACTGGTGATTGATTTTTGGATTGACATATATTTCTTCGTCAACGGATTACGCAAGACTCGAACAGGATGCCCGGTGATTTCACCTGTAACGACTGTTGACAGATCGTTTGATTTTAAAATAGACTTTTTGAAATTCTCATGCGCATTGGATTCTTTTGCAACGACAAATCGTGTACCGACTTGAATCGCTGAGGCTCCTAACATGAACCCCGCTGCAAGCGAACGCCCATCTCCAAAACCGCCAGCTGCCACAACTGGAATATCAACTGCATCCACAATTTGTGGTAAGAGTGCTAGCGTTGTTAAACGACCGATATGCCCACCAGCCTCCATACCTTCAGCAATAATCGCATCGGCACCAATCCGCGCCATGCGCTTCGCAACCGCCACGGAAGCAACAACCGGAATCACTTTAATTCCTGCTTTCTTGAAGCGATCCATATATTTACTAGGATTACCGGCTCCAGTTGTGATGATTTTTACGCCAGATTCCTCAATTAAGTAATCCACTACCGCGTCAACGTGTGGGCTTAGGAACATGGCATTCACTGCAAAAGGCTTATCGGTTTTCTTGCGCATAGTAGCTACTTTTTCTCGGACGATATCCACTGGATCGTGCCCCGTACCCACTACCCCAAGACCTCCTGCATTTGAAACGGCACTTGCCAAATCAGGGTCAGCAACCCATGCCATTGCACCTTGAATAATTGGATACTCAATATTTAATAATTCAGTAATCGACGTTTTCATACTTTACTTCCTTTTTATTCGGTTTTTAAATTAGTTTTTTTGTGATTTTTCGATATGTGCCACTAATTGATCAACTGTTTGAACGTTCTCATCTGTTTCAATCACAATATCTAATTCATCTTCAATTTCACTTAACACTTGGAAAATGTCTAAACTATCTGCGTCTAAATCTTCCATAAAGTTTGTTGAACCTTGAATTTCAGCTTTGTCCACGTCTAATTGTTCTGCAATAATTTCAATAACTGTTTCTTTCATTGTAAAATTCCTCCATAAATATGTTTTTGTTTTTTAACACTTATACTTTAAAACTCATTTGACCCCAAGATAAACCAGCACCATAACCGACAAAAACGACTTTTTGACTCCCATCCAAAGTAATATCTCCCTGTTCAACCAATTGATCGAACAAAATAGGGATACTCCCGGCGGACGTGTTCGCAACTTGTGAAATATTCGTCGGAATTTTATCCGGACTCACTTTTAGCTTTTTTGAAAACACGTCAATAAATCGCTCATTCGCTTGATGACTAATTAGATAGTCGAATGTTCCTACCTGTGTGTCGATGAAATGGGATAATGACGGAATGACTTGTCGCAGTACAAAGTTGAAGACTGAACGACCTTCCATTGTCATCTTTTCATCCGGATGGACACAAATCGACAGTTCTGGATCTGGAATGCTCACTAGCTGACTTTCATAATCAACTAAACCTTCTCCATCTTGCTCGATTAACATAGCGCCTGCCCCATCACCAAACAGAATCGATGTGCCTCGATCTTCAAAGTTCAAAATAGAGCTCATTTTTTCCGCACCAATGATGAGGGTATAGCCAGAAGTCTTATCCCGACCTAATTTTTCTGCCAGTTCAAGCGCCATCGTAAAACCTGAACATGCTCCACTGATATCAAACGACCAAGCCTCTTTGATGCCAAGTGCTTCTTGCACCTGACTAGCAACTGAGGGCGTTGGTAATTTTGAAGACATGCTCGCTACAATAATCAAGTTAATATCTCGAACGACTGTTTTATCCAATCGAACCAATAGATTATTCACAGCTTCGACTGCTAAATCACTGACGGTTTCATCCGGATGTGCAAAGTGACGTTGTTTAATACCCGTTCGCTGAGTAATCCACTCATCACTTGATTCAATCCCCGTCTGCTCAATTAGTTCTTTGTTGGTCATCATCTGTTTTGGGAGATAAGACCCCGTAGCAATAATTTTACTCATTCGCTTCTTCCTTCTAGCTTATTTTCCTAAGGTTCAAAATCGTTCTTTCATTTTGAAATAAGAGCCGAAGAACATTTTCTATCCACTCTAAAAATGAACAACTTTATAAAAATGTTCATTCGACAAACTCGATTCTAGTCTATGTCCTTTTTAAAGTCAACACATTTTGATATTTGTTCATTTGAAATACTCGTTTCCGTATATCCATGAAGAAAGTATGACAAGTTCATTTATCTTGTCCCAATATTGATTCAATCAGTTTTGGAGATGTTGCTAAAAATACAAAAAACCTACAAATTGTAGGCTTTAATCTAAATAAGATTTTTTTGTGAACTTTCATTTTTTCAACGCTTTGACCCGAAAAAGGAAGTAAAAAAAGCCAACAGAAAATTTCTGCTGGCTAGAAAAGGAAAAGCTATTAATTATACGAACGCACTTTTACCTGTTAATTGGCGTCCGATTAAGAGAGAGTTGATCTCATGTGTACCTTCATAAGTATAAATAGATTCAGCATCTACAAAGAATCTAGCGACATCTGATTCAAGCGTAATACCATTTCCACCACAAACTTCACGAGCTAAAGCAACCGTTTCACGCATTCGTTTGGAGTTATGTACTTTTGCCATAGATGAATACATCATTTGTTCTTCACCAGCTTCTTGTAGTTCGGCCACACGCACGGAATAACCGATTGCGGCGACAACATTCGCCTGCATCGTAGACAATTTATCTTGAACTAGTTGATAACTTGCTACGGGTCTTCCAAATTGCTCACGAGTCGTCGTTAATGCTAAGGCTGCATTAAAAGCGCCTGCCGCCGTACCCATCGCAATATGTGCAACGTCTGTACGAGTATGTACAAAGATCTTCGCTACATCACCATAGCCATTAATATTTTCTAGTCGATCGGTCTCCGGAACTTCTACATCATTTAATGTAATGTGACCGTTGTTTACGATACGCAGTGAAATTTTATGCTTAATGTCCTCAACTTCTAAACCTTCTGATCCACCTTTAACCATGAAACATTTAATCTCTTTCGTCTCTACGTCTCGCGCAAAGATTGGAATATAGTCCGCAGTTTTCGCGCCACCAATCCATCGTTTTTCACCATTTATAATCCACTTGTCGCCACGACGTTCGGCTGTTGTTGCTAAACCACCCGCAATGTCCGATCCGTGATCCGGTTCAGTTAGTCCAAAACAAGTTTGCCATTCAAATGTTTTAAATTTTGATCCAAACCGCTCAATTTGCTCTTCACTACCACCGATTAATACTGTGTTGTAACCTAAACCGCCATGAACAGTGAAAAATGTTGCCACTGAAGGGTCAAATCTCGCCAACTCTAAGTATAAGAAGGCATTATAAATTTCACTTGTTCGCCATTTATTGTCGCGTCCTTCAAATAAATCTGGATGGTCCATAATACGGACTGATCTAAAAACGTCCAAGATAACATCTCTCGGTAAGTAAGCATTCTCAGTTGCATCGATTAGATGCGGACGAATTTTTTCTTCTAGCTGTTCACGTAGATGAGCTAATACTTTCTTTTCGCCATCAGACAATTTTGAAGAATATTTAAATACATCTTCTGTGTACATATGATCTACTGTGGTCATTTTCTTTTCCCTCTCTTTTATAGATTCTTATTGACGTTTAAATGTTGGTTTTTCTTTATTGATAAATGCCTTCGCACCTATCTTCTGATCTTCTGTCCCAAATAGGCTACCAAAACCTTCTGATTCCATTTGAATCCCATCTGTTATAGGCATGTCTAAGCCTTCATTAATCAGTTGCTTCGATTTTTCAACCGCAAAGGGTGCTTGTTTCATAATTTGGTTTGCTAAAGACAAGACTTCATCCATTAAATCCGCTTGCGGAACGACTTTATTCACTAAGCCAATTTCCTTCGCTTCATCCGCCCGAACATTTCGCCCTGTAAAGATGAGTTCTTTTGCAATTGAAGGGTTAATTAATCTCGGTAATCGTTGCGTTCCACCAAACCCTGGCGGGATTCCTAATCCAACTTCCGGTTGTCCAAAGACTGCATTCTCTGACGCTATACGGATGTCACAAGCAATTGCTAACTCGGTTCCGCCACCTAATGCATAGCCATTTACTGCGGCTATCGTTGGTTGTCTTAGCGTAGAAAGTTTGTAAAATACATCATTTCCTAATTTCGAAAATTCCGTACCTTGATCGATATCCATTTCCACAAAGCCTTTAATGTTGGCTCCTGCTACAAAGGATTTCTCGCCAGTTCCCGTAATCACCAAGACTCGAATCGATTCATCCGCTTCAACAACATCAATTGCTTCTCCAATTTCAATTAAAATTTCAGCTGTTAAAGCATTAAGTGACTCGGGTTGATTAATTGTAATCGTTGCGATCTGATTCTCTACTGAAAATAAAATTGCTTTATAGTCTTTCATAGTACCTCCTTATTTTGCTGTTCTCATTATATTTTAGCGTTCAACAATCATTGATATTCCTTGACCGCCACCAATACATAAGGTCGCTAGTCCTAATTTTTCTTCTCGTCGTTTCATTTCATGCAATAATGTGACTAAAATTCGAGCACCACTTGCTCCAATCGGGTGACCGATTGCAATCGCTCCACCATTCACATTCACTTTATCCATATTCATCTCTAAGCCACGAACAACACACAATGCTTGAGCTGAGAATGCTTCGTTTGCTTCAATTAATCCAATATCATCAATTGATACATCTGCTTTCTCCAATGCTTTTTTCGTCGCTGGAATGGGCCCTGTCCCCATAATTTTCGGATCAACACCGGCACTCGCATACGATTTAATCGTAGCTAATGGCTCTAGACCTAATTCTTCTGCTTTTGCCTTGCTCATTAAAACAATAGCTGCTGCTCCATCGTTAATACCTGATGAAGACGCTGCAGTAACCGTACCATCTTTTCTGAAAGCTGGACGTAATTTTGAAAGGCTATCCGCTGTCACACCAGCTCGAGGATATTCATCTTGATCTACAATGATATCGTCCCCTCTTCGCTGTGGAACGGATACCGCCTGAATCTCATCTGCGAACTTTCCAGTATTTATTGCAGCTTCTGCCTTATTTTGGCTATTTGCTGCTAATTGGTCTTGATCTTCACGACTAATCGCATATTTTTCCACGATGTTCTCAGCTGTCTCACCCATGTGAATACCGCTAAATGCGTCTGTTAAACCGTCTTTTAACATCGTGTCAATGACTTGGCCATTCCCCATACGTTGACCCCATCTGTGGCCTTCTAACACATAAGGCGCCATACTCATATTCTCCGTACCACCTGCTACGACAATGTCATTATCGCCAGCTAAAATACTTTGTGCTGCTAAGACAACGGACTTCAATCCCGATCCACAAACTTTGTTAATCGTAAACGCAGGTACAGTCTCTGGTATCCCTGCCGCTATTGAAACTTGTCTGGCAACGTTTTGTCCTTGCCCCGCTCCAAGCACATTTCCTAAAATTACTTCATCAACTAAATTCGCATCTAAGTTGGCATCTGCTAACGCTCCACGTACCGCCACTTGCCCTAATTCGACCGGTGAAATATTTTTAAAAGCTCCTCCAAATTTTCCAACTGCCGTTCTTTTTGCTGATACGATGACTACTTCTGTCATGAAATCTTCCTTTCGATTCAAAATACTGCTCGTATTATCTTCGCTTTGATTCTATAACTAATCCGTTCGTAATAAAAGCGCTTTCTTTACACTAATAATAGTACACATTTCAAGTTAATTATAATAACCTTTGCTAATGCTTTCGATTAGATGAACAGATGTCACTTTTAATCTTGATTG
>DAIOTD010000031.1:5328-15114 GCA_036752205.1 Atopostipes sp. | reverse complement strand
CGATTGTGCTGGATTTAACCCTTTCGTAAACTCCATTTCAGCAATCGCATCCTCTGACATACCTTCTGTATCAGGATTCGCTTCACGTCCTAACCAGCTTGTAACCATATCACTGGTTAAGTATTGTCCTTCTTGAATCATATAAGTATCCGTGGAAAACTGTTCTTGCGATAAACGCATTAAATCTTTTTCAAACAGACTGATATTAATGCCTGAGTTCAGGTTTAATGTTACTCCACGGTTTTGACTTGTCGCATAGCCACCTTCATCGGTTAGGACAGGGATATAATAATCTCCACCTAACTGATTACGCTTAATGACATTTGTCTGTGCGTTTTCTGATTGACCGTTTTGGTCTTCAGAATCCGGATTTCGATTCCCCGTTGGATCCACACAGGCACTCAAGATGAGGCTAGAAAAAAGTAATACTGTTATTGTTTTCAATGATTTCATTTACTCTCCCTCACTTGGTGGTTGAATATTTAGATGTGACAGTAACTCTTCTTCACTCCAAATGTCGATTCCTAATTCTTGGGCTCGTGTCAATTTATTACCAGCTTTTTCACCAGCCACTAATAAATCCGTGTTTTTAGACACACTGCCTGTTACCTTAGCCCCTATTAATTCTAACTGTTCTTTTAATTCCTTACGACTAAATTGTTCTAATTTACCCGTTAACACAATTGTTTTACCTTCAAATTCCACTGATGAAGCAACACTTATTGTTTCAGTTGCTTGTAGATAGGTCATGTTGACACCACGGTCTGCTAATTCACTCATTAATTGTTTGGCATCTTCGTTGTTAAAAAATGAGGTCACGCTATCCGCGATAATTTCACCGATCCCATCAATACTTAACACTTCTTCATAAGTTGCTTCCATTAAGTGATCAATGTCTTTAAAACGCTGCGCAATTAAACGAGCTGTATTCAACCCAACATGGCGGATACCCAGTCCAAATAACAGTCGCTCGAATGAATTCTCTTTGGATCCTTGGATGGCGTCCACTAATTTCTGTGATGATCTTTCACCCATCCGATCCAATTCCATTAAAGGTTCGACGGTTAAATCATAGAGATCCACAACCGTGTGAATCAAATCTGCTTCAAATAATTGTCTTACACGTTGCTCCCCTAGACTATCTATATTCATTGCATCTCGTGATGCAAAGTGAATGACACGTTCAGATGCTTGAGCCGGACAAGCTGGATTAATACATCTTAAAGCCACTTCATCTTCTAAGTGGGTTAGTTCACTCTCACAAGCTGGACAAGTTGTCGGAATGGCGTATGGCTGACTATCGACTGGTCTCTTTTCCAAGTCAACACGCAAGACTTCTGGAATAATATCACCCGCTTTGTGAATAATCACGGTGTCGCCGATTCGGACGTCTCTTTCTTTAATTAAATCCACATTGTGCAAGCTCGCTCGTTGAACGGTTGAACCAGCTACGACAACTGGATCCATTAAAGCCGTTGGAGTAACTACTCCTGTACGACCGACTGTCCACTCAATATCATTTAGTATCGTTTCAGCCTCTTCTGCTTTAAACTTGTAAGCAATTGCCCAACGTGGTGCTTTTACGGTCATCCCAACTTGTTCTTGGACTGCAAAAGAATTCACTTTGATCACAATACCATCTATATCATACGCAAGATCTTGTCGTGTTACTTCGGCACGTTCAATATACTTAAATACATCTTCTATTTTACTGAATGAATGACGTTCGGGATTCGTACGTAAGCCCCAGCTTTCAATCAGTTGAATGGCCTCTTCTTGCGTCGTTGCACCGTGTTGTTCTGGGTCTACTAAAGTATAGAAAAAACCACTTAAATTTCTAGAGGCCGTTATTTTCGGATCAAGATTTCTTAGCGTACCGGCTGCAGCATTTCGTGGGTTGGCAAAAATACTTTCGCCTTCTTCTTCACGAGCAAGATTTAGATTCACGAAACTTTCTTTAGGCATGTAGATTTCACCACGGATTTCAGCCGTGACATTTTCACGTAAGCGTAATGGTATCGCCTGGATGGCACGAATGTTTTGTGTCACATCTTCTCCGACAAAACCATCTCCACGCGTTGCGGCTTGAACTAATACACCGTCTTCATATCGTAGTGCAATCGCTAAGCCATCGATTTTATATTCAGCGAAGTAATCAACATTACCCGTGGCATTTTGTCGGACACGACGATCAAAGTCGATAAGTTCATCTTGGTTAAATGCGTTCTCTAAAGATAGCATTCGACTGGAATGCTCGACTTTAGAGAAACCTGAAATTAGTCCGTCTCCAACACGTTGCGTTGGAGAATCTTGTTTAACCAGTTCCGGATACGTTTCTTCTAATTCTATCAGTTCACGGTAAAGTAAGTCATATTCTCTGTCTGAAATCGTTGGAGCATCCATCACATAATAATCATGACTATGTTGATTTAATGCCTCAACGAGTTCTTCTACTCTGTTTTTGGCCTCTTCAAATTGTATCGTTTGACTCATAGTTTAACCCTCAAATCTGAATTTTCATTATTCGTCTTTCGTTACTTTTTCAATTGGCGCAAATGAAGCTAATAATTGCTTGATGCCACCTTCATTTGGGAATGCAATATCTAATTGCAAATCTTCTTTTTCGCCTTTAACCTGGACAACTGTTCCAATTCCCCACTTTTTATGGGAAGCCTTGTCCCCTACGTTCCAAGCTATCTTTTCAGCTCCAACTCCAGCATTTGCTTTCTTTGTAATGGAAGACGTTTTACCCGTACTTCTTTTACGCGCTTTTGCTTGGAAAGTTGATCGTTTACTGAAGAAGTCTCCATAATCACCCGTTGCATAAGTTGGCTGATTCTCTTCTTGATCTTTCTCAATCACTGTTTCATCCAGTTCAGAAATGAACATTGATTGTGGGTTGTACTGTCTGCGACCATATAATAGTCGGGAAGCAGCACTTGTTAAATACAATTTCTTTTCTGCTCGAGTAATGCCCACATAAGCTAAACGACGTTCTTCTTCTAAATCATCATCACTTGAATCTTGACGAATTAGCGGAAAAATATTGTCTTCCACTCCAATAATAAAGACTACGGGGAATTCTAATCCTTTCGCAGCATGCAGAGTCATCAATGTGATTTCACTTGATTTGTCTTCCATTTCATCAGTTGGGGCGAGTAAAGATAATTCTGTTAAGAATGACAAGAGTGTCTTGTCTTCAATATCATCTGTATTATCAAAAATTTGCGTTAGCGAGTAGAACTCTTCCAAGTTCTCAACTCGTGCTTCTGCTTCTAACGTATTTTCAGCTTTTAAGGCGTCGATATAACCCGTACGGTCTAGTACACTTTCGACTAAATCTGTTATCGTTACGAATTCTGTCATCTTTCTGAAATCACGAATCATAAAAGCAAATTCTTCTAAGTTATTCGCCGCTCGAGCAGATAAGTTCGTTGATGAAGCTTGTAGTGCTTGTTCGTATAAGGATAGATTGTTAAAATCAGCAATTTCAGCTAATTTTGCGACGGTTGTCGCTCCAATCCCTCGCTTGGGTTCGTTGACGATTCGTCGGAAACTAAGGTCGTCCGCAGGGTTCACAATTAAGGTTAAATAAGCCGTTAAATCTAGAATTTCTTTACGGTCGTAATAACCTGTTCCACCCACGATTTGATAAGGTAAGCGCCGACGCTTTAACGTCTCTTCCATAACACGAGACATCGCGTTTGTTCGATACAAAATAGCGAAATCTTGATAGGTCAACTTAGGATTTTCTTTTATCATTGTGTCAATTTTATCTGCAACATAATCCGTTTCATCACGTTCATCTGCACCGGCATAAATGGTGATTTTCTCACCTGGATCATTATCTGTCCAAAGTTTTTTCTCTTTGCGGTTTGTGTTATTTAAAATAACCGTGTTAGCCGCTTGAAGGATGTTCTTTGTTGAACGGTAATTTTGCTCGAGTAAAATGGTTTTTGCTGCTGGATAATCATTCTCGAAGTCTAAAATGTTTTGCATATCAGCTCCACGCCAACCGTAAATACTCTGATCCGCATCTCCAACCACACATAGATTACCAAAACGTTCCGCTAATAACTGAACTAAACGATATTGCGCATGGTTTGTATCCTGATACTCATCCACATGAATATACTGGAACTTGTTTTGATAAAAGGATAGAATCTCCGGCTGTTCTTCGAATAAGCGCACAGTCAACATAATCAGGTCATCAAAATCTAAAATTTCTGAACGACGTAATTCACGTTGGTATTCTTTATAAGCCTTTGCCACTGTTTGTTTCCAATACCCATAAGCTTGGTCTTCATAAGCTTCTTCATCTAATAATAAGTTTTTTGCTTGGCTAATTTCAGATAAAATAGCTCTTGGTGGATATTTTTTGGGATCATAATTTAATTTTTTAATCACACGTTTCATTAACGTATTCTGTTCGCTAGAACCCGCAATAGTAAAACTTGGATTGTAACCAATTCGGTCAATTTCTCTTCTTAATATACGAACACACATAGAGTGAAATGTTGATACCCATACATCATTTCCACCATGTTCAACTAAGCTACCTACACGTTCACGCATTTCAGCAGCCGCTTTATTTGTAAAAGTAATCGCCAGTATATTCCATGGTTTCACTTGTTTTTCATGAATTAAATAAGCGATACGATGAGTTAATACTCTTGTTTTACCCGATCCGGCACCTGCCATAATAAGGACTGGTCCTTCCGTTGTGACGACCGCTTCACTTTGTTTTTTATTTAAACCTGACACTATGTCTACAGGTTGAGTCACTCTGATCAATTCCTTTCCGTGACGCAATATTGCTACATTAGTATACCTAAAAATACCCTATCATTCTACCTCTTCAAACTAGGTTAAACATGGCCTAAATCAAGTAAAAAAGTTATGCTATTGAATGATAAAATGTCGGAACATTTTATTCAGCATAACTTATGTTGAGTTAACTTAAGTGACCCATTTCGATAACATTTAATTTTAATTGATTGACTACGATACGTATTTCACGACGGGCATAGGCATAATCTTCTTCTTTTAGAAAATCAGTTATCTTTTGATAATGATTTATTTTTAACGTTCGACTATCTTTCATAATGTGTTGGAGTTGACCATCTACGTCAAAAATTTCTCGTAAAGTATTTAAGAGCACTTTTACAGAGTAACGATTCTGTTCATGTGCCAATATATTCTTCCAATACTGAAACTCATACTTATCAAAAGTTTGGTCATCATCACTTTTGACGGCTTCCATCTGTAACACCTGCTCAGTAATCTCCTCTAAGTCCAGTGCGATTTCTCGTTTTTCTAAATCAAACAGATAGTGATTGATGAGTCTTTCAAAGAAGTCAAGGCGATTTTGAAAGTCTATTGCTGTTAGCTTCTGTACTTTCACACGAACACCCATATTCGCAATATTCTCTAAATAATTATCTTCTTCTAAACGTTCAAATGCTCGTCTAATAGGTGTCCGACTAATTTCTAATTCATTCGCTATTTTTTGTTCCGTAATATGTTCTCGCTCGAATAGCTGACCACTTTCTATACGATCCACAATATATTCGTACGCGATTTGATCTAATTTTTTACGTTTCAATGAATTACTCCCCTATCATTGATGTTTCTTTATACTCAGTTTTCAATTTTATTTAAAAACCTTTATCTTTTAGTCTTTCAAGTATTCGTTTATGATCTTCGGTTTCTATAGTAATATGTCCGATAGGTTGTTCTGTCGGTGTATAATCTGTTTTCACAAGTGGATAAAACACAAAATTCCACTCGGGATAAATTGTAATAAGTTCGTTAATTACATCAATTTGTTCCATATAAAATGGTATAAACAAATGGGATGGATTGATTTCAATGTTGTGTGGTAAAGGTAAAGACGTTACAGCACGCAAATGCGCTTCTGTTGCGGAGATGGAGCAAGAATAAGCCGAGTACCTTGTTAATATATTCGGGTAAGCATGTAAGCTACCAATATATAAAGCATCTGCTGGTGTGACTAAAAAATCGATTGAAGCTACTCCACGAAACTCTAAATTTCTGAAGATAACTTGCGCTACTCTTTCCATCTCTTCTATCCATTCACTATTTAAATCGTGCGGAACATGTGAGTTGAATAGGCGTTCATTACGATATTCTCGTTCAATAATTGGAAACAGCTTTAGTTCACCATTATTTGCCCTTACAGCTGAAATGGATAGCAATCTGTCGGAAACAATCCAAGACTCTAGGACACATGTTCCATTTTTTAGTAAGGACACTGCGTCTTCAATATCACTTTCTTCATATATAAAATAAGATTTCTCTTTCGAATCGGGGCTAATCTGATTCGGTTTTAAAACGGCTGGATAACCAATACTTCGGATACCTTCTGTAATATCCTCCGGTTTTACAATCGTTACATATGGCGCAATGTTCATACTCAAGGACTCTAGATAAGCTTTCTGTAATACGCGATCTTGGACTATCGACAATAAATCATCCCCTTGAGGAGCGATGATCATCTTCTGAATGTCTACAAGATCTGAAGCATTCACTGACTCATCAAAATAAACAAGTAAATCACTTTCCATCAAAAAGTTTTCTCGTATATATTCTTGGTTTAATTCACCGACAAAGACTTTATCTGCACCATAAACAAGCTGAACTTCCTCTTCTGATTTCACGAACAGATAAGTACCAAATCCTAATTTGTTTGCTTCTAAAACAAACGCTTGTGAATCAGGCGTTGCCCCTATTATTCCAATAGTTCTTTGATGACGAAATTTTCTAACCATGGTATGCTTCCTTTCTCCAACATCAACTTATTCTGTAAAGACTAATTATCTAACTCTTGTAAATCATATTGTTCAATAATGCCGATTAATTTATTCGCATAATTCGGATCCGTTGCATAACCTGCATTTTGTAAAGCTTTTGCAGCTTCTTTATAATGGTTAGCTGAAATGACCCCTTGATATAAATCGGCATTCCAGGATGTGCCATTCTTAATTAAATTTGCATAATCATAAATAGATTCTTCTAAAGAGGAATAGGTTCGGAAAGATGCTTGAACTTTTTGCCATTTATTATTTGTAAACTCTTTTGTGGCATAGTTTTGAGCATTCGTTGATCCTTTTATACCAAAATAATTATTCGATTCTTTTGACAACTGACTCTTTCCCCAGTTCGACTCAAGAGCTGCTTGTGCAACTAAGACACTCGGTCGAATCCCGTAGTCTTTATTAGCTTGCAGTGCTATAGGCGTTATTACGTCTATAAAGTCCTGTTTGCTCAATATTTCTGAAACATCAGCTACTTCACTTTTATCAGAGAAAATAGATTCTAAATTCATTCGATTTGGTTTAGTCATCATGAACAGAATCGCTATAAATAGGATGAATACCACAATAGTCATTTTACCTACGAAAAATAATCGTTCAAAAAAGTATTTGATTTGTTTTTTTATTTTTCGTTTACTGGTTTGATATTTTTTCTTCATGTTATTCACTCAACTTTATTCATTATCTCACGATTTACATTTCATCACGTAACTTTATTAATTCGATATATTCTTCCAAAACTAAGTCATGAAGTTCCATAAAACGAGCATGTTCCTCGCCAACATAACGAAAATGCCACGACTCATATTGAATTCCGGTGATTTCTTCTTTTCCTTTTGGATAACGAAGAATAAAGCCATAATCAGACATTGTATCGACTAGCCACTGTTGTGATGCTTGTGAATCATAGTCCGGCTCTAAGGTTCGCCCCGAAGCTACCCATTGTTGATCGAGTAAATCGAAAGCTAAACCTGTATGGTGTTCACTGTGTCCGGGTTCAGTCAAATACTCTTTCGTTTTTAATAAAGCTTCTTCTTCTGAATAGCCTTCACTTAAATAGTTGTTATATGTGCGATTAAAGTTTGAGCTCTGGCGTTCAACCGTACGATGGCCAGAGGCGAAGAATAACTGGTGACCTGCATCTAAAGCGGCCTTGTACCACTCTTCCCATGCTTGTATGATTCTAGAATCGATTTGCTGTTCGTTCATAGCCACTACAAGATTTGGATCAAATTCACTTGGTAAAGCTTCCCATGGATTAACTAATATTAAATTCCAGTCATCAAGATTTGCATTGCCCGGAAGTTCTAGTGCCAATTTTTCTTGTGCCGTCAATCTTTCAGTTTCCGAATCTGCTGCCGGTTGATGGACAACTTGGTCTGTCTTTATAGAATCTTTTTTATTTAATAGTTCATCCACTTGACCACAAGCTGTTAATGCTAAGATAGACACTAATAGAACGTAAATTAATCGCATCGTAATTGCCTCCAAATTTGATTATCCATCCTTTATTTTACCATAATATCCTGTAAAAATAAACTGAACTCCTTATATCCTTAAAAGGTTTACAGTTTGTTCATTTCTTTTGCAAGATTCATTCGATTGATTATAATGAGAGAGATAAAAGATAGAAAGAAGGTTGATTATGGATAAAAAAATTAAATGGGGAATTATTGGCTTAGGTGATATTGCACACAGTTTTGCAGAGGTGTTTTCATCTGATTTTGCTGAACTTGTTGCTGTTGGTTCACGCACACTCAAAAAAGCCGAGCAATTTTCACAGAAGTATAATATTCCAAAAGCTTATGGAAGTTATGAGGAACTTTACCAAGATAATGAAATCGACATCGTATACCTGGCAACTCCTAATAGTTTCCATGCTCAAGATATGAAAGCTATTTTAAAGGCGGGCAAGCACGTACTATGTGAAAAAGCGATAACCATGAATAAAAAAGAGTTAAACGATGTACTCGATATTGCAAGAGAAAAAGAGTTGGTTGTTGCAGAAGCGATGACGATTTACCACATGCCTGTTTATGAGACCATTAAAAAACGGATTGATAACGGAGAATTCGGACAACTCAAGATGGCAACTGCCTACTTTGGAAGTGCGAAAGAACCCGATGCAACAAATCGTTTCTTTAATCCTGAACTAGGTGGCGGAGCCTTACTTGATATCGGTGTATATGCCTTATCATTTGTACAATACTTTCTAGATTCTAAGCCTGAAGATTTGAGTACGCTTGTCAAGCTTTACGATACAGGTGTAGATGAAATGAGTACCATTTCATACCATACGGCAGATGGCACCATGGGAAATGTCGTCTTGTCTTTCAGGGGACGACTTCCTAAACAAGGCGTTGTCGTTTGTGAAGATGCCTATATTACATTTAACGACTACCCTAGTGCTGATAAAGCAACTATTATCTACAATGATAAAACGGAAGAAGTCGTGACTGTTGGAGATTCTACTTTACGCTTACGTTATGAAATGGAACATTTAACGCAAATGCTGTTAACTGGCGAAGACTATTCATATATCCACTTAACAGAAAGTGTTACGGATATTATGGATCAGGCTAGTCGAACTTGGGGAATGGACTGGGTTCATGAAGGATAAAATAAAGTATAGTTATGCAGCAACTCTACTCTTGTCGATTTTGATATATGGCATTCCCTTTCAATTCGGCGGCTATATTTTTAGGATACTTTTGGCTATTGTAGTCTTGTTCCTTGTTGGTGACATCATACGTATAATTTGGAATCATAATAATCAATCGATTCGAAATTATCTTTTATTGGGAATTCTAAACTCTTTCGTGTTATTTCACTTAGCCTTAATCTTTAGCTACCTCATGTTTGATGCTGTCATCACATTATTATTCGGTATCGTATTTGGTGTTTTATTTTATTTTTTCATCTCAAATCGAATAAACCAATTCATATAAGC
>DAIOTD010000031.1:0-5228 GCA_036752205.1 Atopostipes sp. | reverse complement strand
AAATCATCTATTTGATTCTCGGGTAACTCAGGTGCATTAGACTTATATAAACTTCTCTTAGAAACACCATTTGATTGGTTGAGTAAACTTAACCCTCTATTTGGATGTTTCGATAAGTGTTCCATTTGATTCTGATATTGGTAATCTGGTTGTGTCCAGTCTTTCAGGACTACCGGCGAATAGAATCTCAGTAAGTCTAAATTCAGTAATTTATCCGAGTTGATTAATTCAGCCTGACCTTTTTCGACTACTTCTTTTAAGCGTTCGAGTTCTTCCGCTTCTAATTCATTTACAACATTTTCTTCCGTGGCCGTGTCATAAATACCTGAACCAATAAAGTGGTAATCTGGTGTTAAGACATTTCCGTTTCGTAATGAAATAATCTGATCATTTTCATCGGACAATAAATCTTGTCCCATAAATAGATAGTCAGCCGTTTCTACTCCTAACAGATGTAATAGCGTCGGTAAGTAATCAACTTGACCACCAAGTGTTTCTTTTATCTCGCCACCTTCATAACCAGGTATGTGGAACATTAAAGGTACACGTTGTAGTTGCACGTTGTCATAAGCGTCCCATTCATTTGCGTCTTTCCCTAATAGAGGTGCTAAATCTGGGTTACGCATATTGGATGTTCCAAAATGGTCACCATAGATGACAATGATTGAATTATCATACAAGCCTGAATCCTTTAACCAAGCAAAGAATTCCTCAAATGCTTCATCCGTATAGCGTACGGTTTGGAAGTATGAGTTAATCGTATCATCCGAAGATGTTGCTTTCGGGATTGACGCGTTCTCTTCTTCTAAAGGATACGGGAAGTGATTCGTTAAAGTGATAAATTTTGAATAAAACGGCTGCGGTAATTGTTCAATATAACGAGTGGAATCTTTGAAGAACAATTTGTCCTTTAGACCATAATCTAATGTGCGTCCTGCACTCATATCATAAAATGTTGCATCAAAGAAGTAATCATATCCGAAACTCTTATACGTATCATTTCGATTCCAGAATGACCCAGCGTTACCATGAAAAGCAGCTGTTGTATAGCCCGCTTCTTCTGTTAATATTTTAGGTGTCGCGTGGAAAGTGTTCGTCGTTCCTAATGCTTGGAATGCACTTCCTTCTGGTAACCCATATAATGAGTTTTCAGCTAATATTTCAGCGTCAGAAGACTTCCCTTGTCCTGTTTGATGGAAAAAATTATTGAAACTGATCGTTGCGTCATCATGGTAAATTTCATTCAAGAACGGTGTAACAACATGCTTGTTACCTTCAGCATCTTCCATTTCAAAATCGATGACAAACTGTTGTGCACTTTCAAACACCAGTGTAATAACATTCCGACCTTCTGCAATACCAAAGTACTCTTCATTTGGAGTAGCATGATTTTGTTTTGCAAAATTATAGACTTCAGTTAAATCACCCTCATCCGCTTGAGCACGAATGCGGTTATTTTGAACAGTTTGAACCGAATCGTATCCTGTAAAGAAGTTGATCCCTAAATACTTCACGATGTAGTTACGGTCAAATGTACGCGTCAATAGTTGTGGTCGATCGGCTTCAGCTAGCATCAGATTAGTGAATAATAAGGCTAAGCCAGCGAAAGTACTGGCGACTGCATACCGTTTGTAAAATGGTTTTCTAGTTTTCGGTTGTTCTACATTGATGGCGTTAGCTTTACGAACTAGCCATATTAATGCGATGAAATCTATCCAATAAAACACATCCCATACACTTAACATGTTCAGTGCCCCAACAACTAGACCCCAAGTCATATTATCACTTTCAACTCTTGCGTTTGACATGACAGTTGATAAGGTTAGAAAATCAGCAAATTCTCTATAATATACGACGTTAGCATATAGTAGCACGCTGACTAAAAAGTGAATGGTCAGCATCGTCCTAAAGGATTTCCGGTCGTCTTTCATGTATAGTGCAAGTGATAATAAAATAATACTTGTTGCAAATGGATTAATCCATAAGATAAGCGTTTGGGCTATACCGGTTACACCCAAAGTAAATGCCGTGTAGTAGGCAGTCATCGTTTTAATCCAATACATTAAAATAGCGATTAAAAAGATTCCCATACGTTTATTATTTATATATATATCTTTTAAGAATTCCATAATTTAAAGACCTCCTTGTATGACCAATGTGTTTTTTATTAAATGGTCACAATGTCTCAGTGTTATTTTACAATAAATACACTCATTTCGCAATCTCATCTTATGAAATCAGTCTTAAGACGTAGAAAAAAACATCTCACAAAGGAGATGTTTTCCCATGTTTTCTACTGTATTTTTGTTCGAGGGAACTCGATAGTAAAAGTAGTCCCTTTATTCGGCTCACTTTCTACAATGATTTCACCATCATGCAGTTCAACTAGTTGTTTCACGATCGGTAAACCTAAACCAGACTCACCATACTTCGTATTTTTACGCGATGGATCTGCTTTGTAATAGCGATCCCAAATATTACTCATTTCATCAAGTGTCATGCCTAGTCCATTATCTGACACGATTAAAATAGTTGCTTGTTTATCTTGAAAGGCTTTGATGTTAATTTCACCATTTGTAGTAAATTGCAAAGCATTCTTTAATAGGTTAACAATAATTTGTTTGAAACGGTCATAATCCGCATAAATGGTAATATCTTCAATATGATCATCCAAAGTGATGACATTATTCGATTCGTCTGCTATATTTTTAAGTTGTTCGCGAACTTCTTCAATCGCTTCAATAACCGGGAACTGATTTTTTCTCAGCACAATTCGGTTTGATTGAATATTTTCATAATCTAAGTTTTCATTCACTAAACGAACAAGACGAGTCGTTTCTTTTCGCATTAATTTGATACTTCGCATTTCTTGCTCTTTATCAAATACGCCATATTCCATTCCTTCAAGCAGACCATTAATAGTGGTTAAAGGTGTTCGCATTTCATGCGCGACGTCTTGCATAAACGTTTTACGTCTTTCTTCTAAATGGAGCACTTCCTTACGCCATTCTTTTAGCGCTTTAATCATCTTGTTGAAGTCAGCTGATAGGCGATCTATTTCATCCCGATTACTGTGATCGATATAGATGTCATAATCACCTTCTGCTACTTTCTGAGACGCTTTACTTAATCGATTCACCCGTTTTACTAAGAAATACGAGAACAACACACTTAATATAATGGCGGCGACCGTTGAAATAAGGAAGGCTCTTGTAATATTATCTTTCAAATCTTCCATTTGCCCCCCTAAGTGGCTAACGGGACGACCGATTCCGATGAACCCTTCATATTGTCCATTTTCACCCATAAGAGGTGTGTATATAATGGCTGTTTCTACATCGTTCCCACGAAGGTCAGCTGTTTGCGAACGTAAAAGTAACGAATTGCCTTCTGTTAGTTGACTGAGTTCTTCTTCCCCTATACTGACATGGATTCGTTCTTGATTTCGCGGATAAATCATCTCACCATCTCGATTAAAAATCGCATACTCCACTTGTTGATTTCTTAAAATATGGTTATAGACCTCCAAATCTTCTGGATGTCTCGCCACGTCTTCTATTAATTCGGCATAGTTAAAAAAGGATTCTTCTAAATTATTTAAAAGCTGGTTCCTTCCAAAATAATAGAATGACGTTGATGTGACAACAATTAAAGTCATAATCACAATTAAGAAACCACCCATTAACTGATAAAAATAAGGGAATCTTAATCTCATTCAAAATCACCGGAATCATCGAATTTGTAACCGACGCCCCATACTGTTTGAATCACCTGCGGACCATTTTTTAATAATTTTTGTCTTAACTTCTTGATATGTGCGTCAACCGTTCGTTCGTCTCCAAAATACTCGTATTCCCAAACTTGTTCAAGCAATTGCTCGCGTGAAAAGACTCTTCTTGGACTACTTGCTAAAGTATAGAGTAAATCGAATTCTTTTGGCGTTAAGTCTTCTAATGGCTCATCATATAATATAATTTCTCTTGTATTTTCGTTGATTTTTAAATGTTCTGTCTCAATATCATATGGGCTATCGTTTTCAATGACATCCAATCCCGGTGTATCCACTCGTCGCGCTGTCGATTTGATGCGCGCAACTAACGTTAATGGACTAAAAGGTTTCGTGACATAATCATCTGCTCCAATTTCAAGGCCAATGACTTCATCACTCTCTGTGTCTTTTGCGGTTAACATAATGATTGGTACTTGAACGTCTACTTTTCGAATTTCACGGCAAATAGCCATACCATCCATTGTAGGTAGCATAATATCTAAGATGATTAAGTCGTATTCTTCCCTTTTCTCTAAATAGGTATCGAGACCTTCCTTACCATCATGAACAAACGTTACATCCCATCCTTCTTTCTCAAAGAACATTTGTAACATTTCACAAACCGATTCATTATCTTCAATCATTAAAATATGCATTATAATGCCTCATTTCTTGTTTTACATTCTTCCAGATGAATATGTTTCTTCTCCATTATATATTATATACCTGAAATATGAAGATTCTTTAACCTTTTCAAGATAAAAACCACCTAAAATCGACCTTTAGGTGGTTTTTTGCCTAGCTATTAGCGGTAATTATTTCTTTAAGACTTATAGCATCTTTGGAAACTTCTTCTTGATCAGTTCCTTGATTGTCAGAGCTTGTATTCTGGGGTGACGGTTTCGGGGTTGATTCGTTTGATTGTCGTTGGGATTTTTTTCTTCTTGGTTGCAGAAAGTAGACGTTTTCGACTAACATTTCGGTAATATAAACAGTCTGTTGTTTGTCATTTTCATAGGTTCTCGACTGAATACGACCATCTAATCCAACTAACTCTCCTTTGCTACAATACATTTCAATTAATTCAGCTCTTTTTCCCCAAGCAACAAAATTCAAGAAATCTGTGTCCTGTCCACTTTCCGTTTTAAAGGGTCGCGCTATAGCTAATGTATTATTCAACACAAATTGGCTATCACCAACTTGTTTCATTTCTGTATCTCTTACTAAACGTCCAACTACTGTTAATCGATTCATTTGCATCCTCCATATAGTTAATTTGGTATTATTTCAGCGAGCTGAAATAACCCCTTATATATATAATTTGCAATAAAATCGATTTTTCGCGAAAATAGTTTAAACTATTTTTGTTCAATTTAACTAATAGAGCCTAGACTCCTGATGTAACGGGATTCTTCGATATTTTTTACTGAAATTTAAATTGTGATATTTTGACTCAGCA
>DAIOTD010000030.1:0-16506 GCA_036752205.1 Atopostipes sp. | reverse complement strand
ACTGAATACACATATCTTTTGTATTTTTTTTGCTTAAAATAGTGAAAAAGCGTACTTTGTTATTAAAGTGAAACAAAAATGTAATATTCGTAATATAACAAAGTGCCACCATTTTAAGTATCGTTTTCAAGATAAGTTAGTGAAATCAATGAGAGGTGAATAGAGTGCGAGGTAATGAAGTTCACTATGGTAAAAAACGAGTTCGTCGAAGTTTTTCGAGAATTCGTGAAGTGATGGAGATTCCTAATCTAGTGGAGATCCAATCCGATTCTTACCAATGGTTTTTAGATAGAGGTTTAAGAGAATTGTTTGATGACATTTCTCCCATCGAGGATTTTTCAGGAAATCTATCATTAGAATTTTTAGATTATTCTTTCGATGAACCGAAATATACAGTTGATGAAGCAAGAGAACATGATGCCAATTTTTCGACTCCAGTCTACGTAAAGTTACGATTAATTAATAATGAAACAGGCGAAGTGAAAGAACAAGAGGTTTTCTTTGGAGATCTACCAATGATGACTACTCAAGGTACATTTATTATTAACGGTGCAGAACGTGTCGTTGTATCTCAATTAGTTCGATCGCCAGGGGTTTATTTCAGCCCGAAAGTTGAGAAAAATGGTCGTGAAGGGTTTAGTGCTGTAATGATCCCTAACCGTGGAGCATGGTTAGAGTTCGAAACAGATACACGTGGTTTATTGAACGTACGTATTGACCGTACCCGTAAACTACCATTATCAACATTTGTCCGTGCCTTAGGTTTTGGTTCAGACGATGAAATTAGAGAGCTAATCGGTGACAACCCAGCAATGGATGCAACACTTGAAAAAGATGCTCACAAAAACCCAGCGGACTCTCGTGTAGAGGAAGCGTTAAAAGATATATATGAAAGCTTACGCCCGGGAGAGCCTAAAACAGCCGACTCATCTCGTAGCTTACTAAATACACGTTTCTTTGACCCAAGAAGATACGACTTAGCTTATGTTGGTCGTTACAAATTAAATAAAAAATTAGATCTTAGAACACGTTTGTTAAATCAAACGTTAGCTGAAACATTAGTAGATCCTGAAACAGGTGAAATTATTGTTGAAGAAGGAACCGTTATAAACCACGATGTAATGGATAATTTAGCACCTTACATTGATGGCGGACTACTTGACGTTGAACTAAACCCATCAAACGAAGCAGTAGTTAACGAAGTGATGGAAGTACGCATGGTTAAAGTTTACTCGAAAGAAAACCCAGACCGCGTGGTTAATTTAATTGGTAACAGACAACCAGAGGAAAGCATTAAATGGTTATTACCAGAAGATGTTTTAGCTTCAATCAGTTATTACTTCGGTTTATTAGAAGGAATCGGTTCAGTTGATGATATCGACCACTTAGGTAACCGTCGTATCCGTTCAGTTGGTGAACTACTACAAAACCAATACAGAATCGGAGTATCTCGTATGGAGCGTGTTGTACGTGAACGTATGTCTATCCAAGATGCAGACACAACGACACCACAACAATTAATTAACATTCGTCCAGTAGTTGCGTCAATCAAAGAATTCTTTGGTTCGTCTCAACTATCTCAGTTCATGGACCAAGTAAACCCGTTAAGCGAGCTATCTCATAAGCGTCGTTTATCTGCATTAGGGCCTGGAGGATTAACGCGTGAGCGAGCAGGAATTGAAGTTCGTGACGTTCACTATTCTCACTACGGTCGAATGTGTCCGATTGAAACACCAGAGGGACCAAACATTGGTTTAATTAACGCCCTTTCAACGTATTCTAAAATCAACAAATTTGGTTTCATCGAAACACCTTACCGTAAAGTTGACCGTGCAGCGGGACGCGTTACGGATGAAATCGAATATTTAACAGCGGATGAAGAAGACTTCTATACAATCGCACAAGCAAACTCATTGCTTGATGAGGAAGATTACTTTGTAGAAGACACTGTTCTTGCTCGTCGTGTATCAGATAACGAAGAGGTTCCAGTTGATCAAATTGATTATATGGACGTTTCACCTAAGCAGGTCGTCTCTGTAGCAACAGCAAGTATCCCGTTTTTAGAGAATGATGACTCGAACCGTGCACTGATGGGTGCAAACATGCAGCGACAAGCTGTTCCGTTATTAAGCCCGGAAGCGCCTCTAGTTGGTACAGGTATTGAGAATACTGCAGCTAAAGGTTCAGGATCAGCAATTGTTGCGAAAAACGATGGTGTCGTAGACTATGTTGATGGACGTAACATTAAAGTACGTCAATCAAATGGTATGATTGATCACTATTCAATATTTAAATTCCAACGTTCAAACTCAGGAACATCTTATACACAAAGACCTATCGTACTCCAAGGCGAACGTGTTGAAAAAGGTGACGTTATTGCGGATGGACCAGCTATGGAAGCAGGAGAAATTGCTTTAGGTAAAAACCCGCTAATCGCATTCACTACCTTCGACGGCTACAACTTTGAGGATGCGGTTATCATGAGTGAGCGTCTCGTCAAAGATGACGTTTATACTTCGATTCACTTAGAAGAATTTGAATCAGAAGCTCGTGATACAAAACTAGGACCAGAAGAAATTACACGTGAAATTCCAAATGTTTCAGAATCTGCTTTAAGAAACTTAGACGAAAATGGAATTATCCGTATTGGTGCTGAAGTGCGCGACGGCGATATCTTAGTAGGTAAAGTTACACCTAAGGGTATGTCAGAGCAATCTGCAGAAGAAAAATTATTACATGCAATTTTCGGAGAGAAAGCACGAGAAGTACGTGACTCATCTCTACGAGTACCACACGGTGGGGGCGGAATCATCAGTGATGTGAAAGTCTTCAAACGAACAGATGGTGATGAACTATCTGCAGGTGTTAACGAATTAGTACGTGTGTACATTGCACAAAAACGTAAAATTAGTGTTGGAGATAAGATGGCTGGGCGTCACGGTAACAAAGGTGTTGTATCATTAATTCTGCCAGAAGAAGATATGCCTTACCTACCAGACGGTACACCAGTAGATATCTTACTAAACCCATTAGGGGTACCTTCACGTATGAACATCGGACAGGTCTTTGAATTACACCTAGGAATGGCAGCACGCGAACTAGGTATCCACGTTGCGACACCAGTATTTGATGGAGCAGAAGAGGAAGACATTCAAGATATCTTAGAAGAAGCAGGTCTTAACCGTGATGGTAAGACAGTTCTTTATGATGGACGTACAGGAGAAGAGTTCGATAACCGTATATCTGTTGGAGTCATGTACTTCTTGAAACTATCGCATATGATAGATGACAAAATGCACGCTCGTTCAACAGGTCCTTACTCACTTGTTACGCAACAACCCCTTGGTGGTAAAGCACAATTTGGTGGACAACGATTTGGAGAGATGGAAGTTTGGGCGTTGGAAGCTTACGGTGCCGCATATACACTACAAGAAATCTTAACGTACAAATCAGATGACGTGGATGGCCGAGTGAAGACTTATGAAGCAATTGTTAAAGGTGAGCCTCTACCGCAACCAGGTGTTCCAGAATCATTCCGAGTATTAGTTAAGGAACTTCAAGCACTTGGATTAGATATGAAAGTTCTCGATAAAGAAGAGAATGAAATCGTACTTGAAACAGCGGAAGATGATGACAGCTTTACAAACATTGACTCTCTAGAAGAAATTAAAAAAGAACAAGACGCTATTCGTGAAGCAGAAGCAGCAAAAGTAGAAGCGGAAGAATAGAATTTAAAATGAAATAATAATGATGGGTGTATTGAGTATGGCAAGTGGCTTAGCCCTTGCTATACGTTACACCGTTGAACATAGGGCAGTTCAAAAAAATCATATAAGGGAGGTTTGCCCCCTTGATTGACGTAAATAAATTTGATCATGTAAAAATATCGATTGCATCTCCAGAAAAAATCCGTGGATGGTCTTTTGGAGAAGTTAAGAAACCAGAAACTATCAACTACCGTACATTAAAACCTGAACGTGATGGTCTATTCTGTGAACGTATTTTTGGTCCGTCAAAAGACTATGAATGTGGCTGTGGAAAATACCGTCGTATTCACTATAAAGGAATCGTTTGTGACCGTTGTGGAGTAGAAGTAACAAACTCTAAAGTACGCCGTGAGCGTATGGGTCATATCGAATTAGCAACGCCAGTAACTCATATTTGGTACTTTAAAGGTATCCCAAGTCGTTTAGGATTAATTCTAGACATGAGTCCTCGATCATTAGAAGAAATTATCTACTATGCATCGTATGTTGTTATCGAACCAGGTGAGACACCATTAGAGAAAAAACAATTATTAAACGAATTTGAATACCGTGACTACCGATTAGAGTATGGGAATGCATTCCGTGCTGAAATTGGTGCGGATGCCATTAAGTTACTACTGAAAGATGTAGACTTAGCTGGTGAAGTTGCTGAATTAAGAGAATTCTTACACACAGCAACAGGCCAAAAACGTACACGAGCTATTCGTCGTTTAGACATTATGGACTCGTTCTTATATTCAGGAAATGATTTAGAGTGGATGGTACTAGATGTACTACCAGTTATCCCACCTGAATTACGTCCAATGGTTCAGTTAGATGGTGGTCGTTTCGCGACAAGTGATATGAACGACTTATATCGCCGTGTTATTAACCGTAACAACCGTCTGAAAAACCTATTAGAATTAAACGCTCCACATATCATTGTTCAAAACGAAAAACGTATGTTACAAGAAGCTGTAGATGCTTTAATTGATAACGGTCGTCGTGGTCGTCCAGTAACAGGACCAGGAAACCGTCCATTAAAATCACTATCTCATCAGCTTAAAGGTAAGCAAGGACGTTTCCGTCAGAACTTATTAGGTAAACGTGTTGACTATTCAGGACGATCAGTTATCGTTGTTGGACCTGAACTACGTATGTTTGAGTGTGGATTACCAAAACAAATGGCGGTCGAGTTATTCAAACCGTTCGTTATGCGTGAATTAGTACAGCGTGAAATCGCAACAAACATCAAGAACGCTAAACGTAAAGTTGAGCAATTGGATGATGAAATTTGGGAAGTATTAGAAGATGTCATTAAAGATCATCCAGTACTACTAAACCGAGCACCTACACTTCACCGTTTAGGTATTCAAGCTTTCCAACCTGTATTAATTGATGGAAAAGCTATTCGTCTACACCCATTAGTGTGTGAAGCTTATAACGCGGACTTTGATGGGGACCAAATGGCGGTTCACGTACCATTAAGTGAAGAAGCAAAAGCTGAAGCACGTATCTTAATGCTAGGTGCACAAAACATTCTTAACCCTAAAGATGGTAAACCAGTTGTTACACCATCTCAGGATATGGTTTTAGGTAACTACTACTTAACCCTAGAAAGACCTGAAGCTCTAGGCGAAGGCATGTTATTCTCATCTGCTGATGAGGCGTACCAAGCTTACAAAACAGGATACGTACACTTACACACACGTGTAGGAATCCAAGCGAAAGATTTATCGCATAAAACATTTACAGAAGAACAACATAATCAGTACTTGATTACGACAATCGGTAAGATTATCTTTAACCAAATCATGCCAGATGAATTCCCGTACTTGAACGAACCATCAATGTTTAACTTAGAGGAAAAAACACCGGATAAATATTTTGTTCCATATGGTACAAATATTCGTGAGCACATTGCGGCACAAGAACCGGTTAAACCTTTCAAGAAAAATGACTTAGGGAATATAATTGCAGAAGTCTTCAAACGTTTCCACGTTACAGAGACATCTAGAATGTTAGATGCAATGAAGAACTTAGGTTATAAATACTCTACAGTATCAGGAATCTCAGTAGGTATTGCTGATATCCCTGTCTTAGAAGTGAAACAAGAAGTTATCGATGAATCGAGTGCTAAAGTAGACCGTATTAATGCGACTCACCGTCGTGGTCTAATTTCAGAAGATGAACGTTACCAAAATGTTATCGACATCTGGACAGAAGCTCGAGAATATATTCAAGGTCGCTTAGAAACAGACGTAGAGACGAGTAACAACATCTACATGATGAGTGACTCTGGAGCTCGTGGGTCGATTTCGAACTTTACGCAACTTGCGGGTATGCGTGGATTAATCGCTGGGCCGAATGGTCAAATCATGGAATTACCGATTACATCGAACTTCCGTGAAGGTCTATCTGTTCTTGAAATGTTCATCTCAACTCACGGTGCCCGTAAAGGTATGACGGATACGGCGCTTAAGACAGCAGACTCGGGTTACTTAACTCGTCGTCTAGTTGATGTTTCACAAGACGTTATTGTTCGCGAAGACGACTGTGGTACAGAAGGCGGAATCGTAGCTCGTGAATTGAAAGATGGAAACGAAGAAATTGAATTATTAGAAGAACGTATCTTAGGTCGTTACGCTCGTCAAACTGTGACACATCCTGAAACAGGTGATATCTTAGTTGCAGAAAACGAATTAATCGATGAAGATGTTACTCGTGCCATTTCACAATCAGGATTGACACACATTCCAATTCGTTCAGTATTTAGCTGTAACTCGAAGCACGGTGTTTGTCGTAAGTGTTACGGACGTAACCTATCAACAGGTCGTGAAGTAGAAGTTGGAGAAGCAGTCGGAATTGTAGCTGCTCAATCAATCGGTGAGCCTGGAACACAGTTAACAATGCGTACGTTCCATACGGGTGGAGTAGCCGGAGATGATATTACTCAAGGTCTACCACGTGTTCAAGAGATTTTCGAAGCACGTCATCCAAAAGGACAAGCAACGATTACTGAAGTAACAGGTGTTATCGAGTCAATCGAGGATAATGTAGCTGAAAGTGAAAAAGAAGTTACAGTTAAAGGGTTGACGGATACACGTACGTACAAATTACCAAGAAATGCACGTATGCGAGTACAAGTTGGTGATACAGTTGAACGAGGAGACGCGTTGAATGAAGGTTCAATCGATCCGAAAGAATTATTAGCTGTAAGTGGTGTAGAGAAGTTACAAGAGTACATGCTAAAAGGTGTACAATACGCTTACCGAAGCCAGGGTGTTGAGATTGGTGATAAGCACGTTGAAGTTATCGCACGTCAAATGTTACGTAAAGTGCGTATCCTAGATCCAGGTGATACTGAAATATTACCAGGTGAATTAATGGATGTTCACGACTTTAAAGAACAGATAACGGATGCGTTAATGTCTGGTAAACAACCAGCAACGGCACGACCAGTATTACTCGGTATAACAAAAGCGGCACTTGAAACGAATAGTTTCCTATCGGCTGCATCATTCCAGGAAACAACGCGTGTGTTAACAGACGCTGTAATTCGTGGTAAATCAGATCACTTAATCGGTCTGAAAGAGAACGTTATTATCGGTAAACAAATTCCAGCAGGAACTGGTTTAGATGTTTACAGAAACATCCAACCAAAAGCAGTCGGAGTTAAAGCGGATGAAGCTTACGAAACTGTTGAAGAAGAAACTGCAGAATAATAAAGTGTTTTAAAAATTGATCAGCCTGGGGCAAGACTTGCTCTAGTCCCATGAGCTGATTATTATTAAAAAGTATATTTCTTATAAAACAATTTTAACTATTTTTCCAAAAAGCGTTGACAGTTGGTCTATTAACTGCTATTATTCTAAAGGTGCTTTTTATATAAAAGAAGTTCCTAGAATTTAAATTATTAAGAAGTAAATGCGTCTATGCAACAGTGTAAATCGCACAACAATGCGATTTAATATTTTTTAACTAAAAATGATACGGCTGGATGTGTGGACTTGAATAACAAAGAAGGAGGGAAATTATAAATGCCTACAATTAACCAATTAGTTCGTAAGCCTCGTAAAACAAAAATGAAAAAATCTGAGTCACCAGCTTTAAACAGAGGATACAACACTTTAAAACGTCAATCTACTCGAGTATTATCTCCACAAAAACGTGGTGTATGTACGCGTGTTGGAACAATGACGCCTAAGAAACCGAACTCTGCTTTACGTAAGTACGCACGTGTGCGCTTATCTAACCAGATTGAAGTGACTGCTTATATTCCAGGTGAAGGACATAACTTACAAGAACATAACGTAGTACTTATCCGTGGTGGTCGTGTTAAAGACTTACCGGGTGTACGTTACCACGTTGTTCGTGGAGCTCTTGATACAGCAGGAGTTACTGACCGTAAACAAAGTCGTTCGAAATATGGAACAAAGAGACCTAAATAATTTTAAATTAATTTTAACGAATCTAAAAAATAAATTCTCACGAAAGGAGGATGGTCATGCCTCGTAAAGGACCAGTAGTTAAGAGAGACGTAATTCCAGATCCGATATACAACTCTAAGTTAGTAGCTCGTTTAATTAACCGTTTAATGGTTGATGGTAAACGTGGAAAAGCGTCGACAATCTTATACAAAGCATTTGATTTAATTAAAGAAGAAACTGGAAACGATCCAATGGAAGTATTCGAACAGGCAATTAAAAACTTAATGCCAGTATTGGAGGTACGTTCACGTCGAGTGGGTGGGTCAAACTACCAAGTACCTATTGAAGTTCGTCCAGAACGTCGTACTACATTAGCACTACGTTGGTTAGTAAACTATGCACGTCTACGTGGAGAAAACACAATGGTTGAGCGTTTAGGACGCGAAATCATGGACGCAGCTAACAACACAGGTGCAGCAGTTCGTAAGCGTGAAGAAATCCACAATATGGCAGAAGCGAACAAAGCGTTTGCTCACTACCGTTGGTAAGATTTTTCATAAACTTTACAAACTAAACTACAAACTTGTAGTACAATAACTAAGTAACTAAGCCTTAATTGGCGAACTATTTAAATAAGGGGTGTAAAATTTTGGCTAAAAGAGAATTTTCTCTAGAGAATACACGAAATATCGGGATTATGGCTCATATTGATGCTGGTAAAACAACAACGACTGAGCGTATCTTATTCTATACAGGCCGTACACACAAAATTGGAGAGACTCATGATGGAGCTTCTACAATGGACTGGATGGAACAAGAACAAGAGCGTGGAATCACGATCACATCAGCTGCTACAACAGCTGCATGGAAAGGCCACCGTGTAAACATTATCGATACTCCAGGTCACGTGGACTTTACAGTTGAAGTAGAACGTTCATTACGTGTACTAGATGGTGCAGTTACAGTACTTGACGCGCAATCTGGTGTAGAGCCACAAACAGAAACTGTTTGGCGCCAAGCAACAACTTATGGTGTTCCACGAGTTGTTTTCATTAACAAAATGGATAAAATTGGAGCGGACTTCCTATACGCAGCTGGTACATTAAGCGACCGTATGCAAGCGAACGCACATCCACTACAATTACCAATTGGTGCAGAGAATAACTTCACGGGTATCATCGACTTAGTAAACATGAACGCAATTATGTATCATGATGAAATGGGTCAAGATGTTACAATTGAAGAAATTCCAGAAGAATACTTAGAGCAAGCGGAAACATACCGTGAGCGCTTAGTAGAAGCAGTAGCAGAATTAGATGAAGATCTAATGATGAAATATCTTGAAGGTGAAGAAATTACAATTGATGAACTAAAACAAGGAATTCGTACAGCGACGGTTAACGTCGAAATGTACCCGATTCTAGTTGGCTCAGCATTCAAAAACAAAGGTGTACAACCTTTACTTGATGCAGTTGTTGATTACTTACCATCACCACTAGATATTCCAGCAATCAAAGGTCTACCAGTAGATGGTAGCGAAGAAGAAGTTTTACGTCACGCAGATGACAGCGAACCGTTCTCAGCGTTAGCGTTTAAAGTTATGACCGACCCATTCGTAGGTCGTCTAACATTCTTCCGTGTTTACTCTGGTACACTACAAGCTGGTTCATATGTATTAAACGCAACAAAAGATAACCGTGAACGTGTTGGACGTATCCTACAAATGCACGCGAATCACCGTGAAGAAATCTCAGAAGTTTTCTCAGGTGATATTGCAGCAGCTGTTGGATTAAAAGACACAGCTACAGGAGATACACTATGTGCGGAAGACGCACCAGTTATCTTAGAATCAATGGAATTCCCTGAGCCAGTTATCCAAGTAGCTATCGAACCTAAAACGAAAGCGGACCAAGATAAAATGGGTACTGCTTTACAAAAACTTGCAGAAGAGGACCCAACTTTCCGTGCTGAAACAGACCGTGAAACGGGTGAAACTCTAATCGCAGGTATGGGTGAACTTCACCTTGAGGTTATTGTTGACCGTCTAAAACGTGAATTTAAAGTGGAAGCTAACGTAGGTGCTCCGCAAGTTTCATACCGTGAAACATTCACTAAGACAGTTGAAGCTGAAGGTAAATTCGTTCGTCAATCTGGTGGTAAAGGACAATACGGTCATGTTTGGATTGAATTTGGCCCACTTGAAGAAGGTGCAGGATTTGAATTCGAAGATGCTATCGTTGGTGGAGTTGTTCCACGCGAATACATTCCATCAGTTGAAGATGGTTTAGTATCAGCAATGGAAGGCGGAGTATTAGCGGGTTACCCTCTAATTGACGTCCGTGCTAAACTTTACGATGGATCGTATCACGATGTTGACTCGAGTGAGACAGCATTCAAGGTTGCGGCTTCATTAGCACTTCGTGCAGCAGCTAAAAAAGCTGGCGCAGTTATCTTAGAGCCTATCATGGATGTAGACATTACTGCTCCTGAAGAATATCTAGGAGACTTAATGGGTCACATTTCTTCACGTCGAGGAACAATTGAAGGACAAGAACAACACGGAAACGCAATGACTGTTTCTGGTAAAGTTCCACTTTCAGAAATGTTTGGTTACGCAACGACATTACGTTCAGCTACTCAAGGTCGCGGAACGTTTACAATGCAGTTCGGTAACTACCAAGCAGTTCCAAACAGTATCGCTGAAGAAATCATCGCTAAAAGCGGTGTAAACTCATCAGCTGAGTAATCACTGATAAACAAATAAATTAAGGCTGTACGTAGCTGGCTGAAAGCAAGATATCATTTGCTTTCACCCTGTTATGTCAGTATAATTGTAAATTGAAGAGCAGGTTAAATAGCTCACAAAATAATATATTTAATTTCCTTAAGGAGGACATTTTTAAAATGGGTAAAGAAAAATTTGAACGTACGAAACCGCATATGAATATCGGTACTATCGGACACGTTGACCACGGTAAAACAACTTTAACAGCAGCAATCACAACTACATTAGCTAAACACGGTTTAGCAGACGCACAAGCATACGATTCGATTGATGGTGCTTCAGAAGAGAAAGAACGTGGAATTACAATTTCTACATCTCACGTTGAATACGAAACTGAAAACCGTCACTACGCACATATCGATGCTCCAGGACACGCGGACTACGTTAAGAACATGATCACTGGTGCTGCTCAAATGGACGGTGCTATCTTAGTAGTATCTGCTGCTGATGGTCCAATGCCACAAACTCGTGAGCATATCCTATTATCTCGTCAAGTTGGAATTCCATACATCGTTGTTTTCTTAAACAAATTAGATATGGTTGATGACGAAGAATTAGTAGAATTAGTAGAAATGGAAGTACGCGACTTATTATCTGAGTACGACTTCCCAGGAGATGACACTCCAGTTATCGCTGGTTCAGCGCTTAAAGCACTTGAAGGCGACGAAAAATACCAAGACATCATCATGGAATTAATGGCTACAGTTGATGAGTACATGCCATTACCAGACCGTGACGATAGCAAACCATTCCTAATGCCAGTTGAGGACGTATTCTCAATTTCTGGACGTGGAACAGTTGCTACAGGTCGTGTTGAGCAAGGTAAAGTTACAGTTGGTGACGAAGTTGAAATTATTGGTATCAAAGATACTGCTAAAACAACTGTTACTGGTGTAGAGATGTTCCGTAAAATGTTAGACCACGCTGAAGCTGGGGATAACATTGGTGCATTATTACGTGGAGTTACACGTGATGACGTAGAGCGTGGACAAGTATTAGCACAACCAGGTTCAATCCAACCTCACGCTAAATTCAAAGGTCAAGTATACGTATTATCTAAAGAAGAGGGTGGACGTCATACTCCATTCTTCGATAACTACCGTCCTCAGTTCTACTTCCGTACAACTGACGTAACAGGTGTTGTTGAATTACCAGAAGGAACTGAAATGGTAATGCCTGGTGATGATACAGACATGACAGTAGAATTAATCGCTCCAATCGCGGTTGAAAATGGTACTCGCTTCACTATCCGTGAAGGTGGACGTACTGTTGGTGCTGGAGTTGTAACAGAAATTCTATAATTCATTATAGACTTCTGAACAATTTAATTATTAAACCTTGAATTGAAGTCCGTTACTTTGTGCGAAAGTACTAAGTAACGGGCTTTTTATTATTTTAAAGATAATGTTTATAAGTAGATCTTGATTGTAAGACTTGATGCTGATTTTGATGAGTCAGCGTATAAAATAGTAAAAAGAGATTGCAAATCCTATACGATAACGTATACTCAAGACATAAGAGAATAACTAAAGGAAGTGGTGTTATGGACTCAGTCTATATCATGCTATCCGCCACGAACTCGGTACTGTCTCACGCTATCGGCACAGTAACGAGGAAAAAATATAATCATATATCAATTTCTTTCGACAAAGAATTAAATGAAGTGTATAGCTTTGGACGGCTCAAACCAAATAACCCATTTATTGGAGGGTTTAGTCGAGAACAGGTGACTTCAGACTTTTATCTAAAAGCAGAATGTCAGATATACGAATTAGAAGTGACGGAAGTGCAACTGGACAAATTAAAGACGATTATTGATCATTACAATGAGAATAAAGAATATTATCAATACAATTTATTAGGACTTATAACAGCTTGGCTGAATATTCCCTGGGATCGACCGAACACATTCTTCTGTTCGGAGTTTGTATCGACTATCTTAATTGAAACCGACTTATTAGATCGATCGCTTATTCCTAGTATTACAAGACCATATGACATTATAGAAAATCTTGATATGCCATTATATTATGAAGGCTTCATGTGGAATTATAAATTGAAGGATTTACCATTAGGGTACTACCGACGCTTAAAAGATTATATTCATCTACGAATAACCTAAAAGGCAACCGCTTAAGCGCGGTTGCTTTTTTACTTTTAGGCTATAACAATTTTTAAAAAGAATTGGCTAGTAAGCCATTAGTAGAAAGGACAAGAAACTTTTTACAAAGAATGAAGGGTATTGTTCTGAACCACAACGAAACATCCATCGTATTAAACACAATGGATAGAGATAATTTATCACCATTATTTATTGTTAACAGTCAGATAATATTATTTAAATAGTCTACAGAATTATCGTACTTCTTCTATAGAATACATTTTATAAATCAAATTTTAAAAGTTAGTGGTTAAGTGAAATTCCTGTCAAAAAACATCGAAAGCAAAGTGCAATTACTAGAAAGAGAAAAGAATGTTGTAAAAAGATTTTAAAAAAATTAAAAAGCTCTTGATTAGTGTATTTAAACGTTGTATACTATTCTATGTGCCTATTAAGGGGATTCTACGCATTAAAATAAGTCATTTAGACACTTGAAGACTGATTTCAAGCAATTTAACCCCTGGCAATAGATACAAAAACAAGCTAAGAAGTAAGAGGTTGCGACACACTCGGGCGCGTTGCCATGAATGAGTGTGTTGGGAAATTCTTACTGAGCTAGTTTATTATAAAATAAGCGAAGGAGGAACATCATGGCTAAACAAAAAATTCGTATTCGTTTGAAAGCATATGAACATGGTGTGCTAGATCAATCAGCACAAAAGATCGTTGACACGGCAGTAAGAACAGGTGCAGGAGTATCCGGACCGGTTCCACTACCAACTGAACGTCAAGTGTTCACAGTAATTCGTTCACCACATAAGTATAAATCTTCACGTGAACAATTCGAAATGCGTACACACAAACGTCTAGTAGATATTGTTAACCCAACACCAAAAACAGTTGACGCTTTAACTAAGCTTGACTTACCATCTGGTGTGGATATCGAAATTAAACTATAAGACTCAAGAATTAGTAGCAGTAATTAAAAGATTTACCTGAACATTATCATGTTCAATAAAAATAAAAAATTAAAATTAAATGGAGGTGTACTCATGACCAAAGGAATCTTAGGAAGAAAAATCGGTATGACACAAATCTTTGACGAATCAGGATTATTAATCCCTGTAACAGTCATCGAAGTTCAACCAAACGTAGTATTACAAGTTAAAACTGTTGAAACAGACGGTTATAACGCTGTACAGTTAGGTTTTGAAGATAAACGTGAAGTTTTATCAAACCAAGCTGAAAAAGGTCATGTAAACAAAGCAAATACTGCCCCTAAGCGCTTCATTAGAGAAATACGCGATGCTGAGCTTGGAGAGGTAGAAGTTGGAACAGAACTAACAGTAGAAATGTTCGAACAAGGAAATCTAGTTGACGTAACTGGTACAACGAAAGGTAAAGGTTACCAAGGCCCAATCAAGCGCCATAACCAATCGAGAGGTCCAGAAACTCACGGTTCACGTTACCATCGTCGTCCTGGTGCAATGAGTAACTCAGCTACACCTGGTCGTGTACGTAAAGGTAAGAAACTTGCAGGCCAAATGGGTGGAGACAAAGTAACAATCCAAAACTTAGAAATCGTCCAAGTAGATGCAGGACGCAACGCAATTTTAGTTAAAGGTAACGTACCTGGAGCTAAGAAATCATTAGTTGAAATCAAATCAGCAGTTAAGGCTGCTAATTAGTCGGAAGGAGGATTTGACAAATGCCAAGTGTAAAACTATTTAAACAAGATGGAACGTCGGCTGGAGAAGTATCACTTAAAGATGAACTTTTCGGAATTGAGCCAAATAACAACATTGTGTTTGACGTTGTAACAAACCAGCAAGCTTCATTAAGACAAGGTACTCACGCTGTTAAAAACAGAAGTGCTGTACGTGGTGGGGGAAGAAAACCATGGCGTCAGAAAGGTACTGGTCGTGCTCGTGCTGGATCTAGTCGTTCGCCAATCTGGCGTGGCGGTGGGGTAGTCTTCGGACCAACACCTCGCTCATACAGCTACAAAACACCTAGAAAATCTCGTCGAATCGCAATCAAATCTGTCCTTTCACAAAAGGTATTAGATAACGAACTGATTGTTGTAGACGCATTAACATTAGACACACCAAAAACAAAAGAATTCAAAGCTATCTTAAGTAATTTAAACGTAGACAAGAAAGTGTTACTAGTATTAGAAAACACAAACGACATCGTCTTTAAATCTGCACGAAACATTCCTAACGTAAAGGTTGTTTCATCAGATAACGTTTCAGTATTAGACGTTGTATACCATGACTACTTATTAATTACTCAAACAGCTCTTGAAGAATTAGAGGGGGCTCTTAAGTAATGGATGCACGCGATGTAATCATTCGTCCGGTAATCACTGAACAATCTGTTTACGACATGGACGCTAAAAAGTATACATTCATCGTTGACCCACGAGCTAACAAAACTCAAGTGAAATATGCAATCGAAGAGCTTTTCGATGTAGATGTTAAGAAAGTTAACATTATGAACACTGCTCGTAAACCAAAAACAATGGGTAACATGAGACAATACAAAGGCTTCAAAAAGAGCCGTAAGAAAGCTATTGTTACTCTAACTGCCGCTTCAGCTGATATCGAAATCTTCGGCGAAAGCAACGATGAAGAATAATATTAACAACTAAAAAAGACACTTAGAAACTAAATACAGAATCTAGACACAAGGAGGGGAAAACAGTGGCTATTAAAACATATAAACCGACTTCGAACGGTCAGCGTCATAAAACAAGTTTAGACTACTCAGACATTACAACAAATAAGCCTGAGAAAACGTTACTTGTTAAACAGTCAAAACGTGCGGGCCGTAACAACCAAGGTAGAATCACTACTCGCCATCAAGCGGGAGGCCACAAACAACAGTACCGTATCATCGACTTTAAACGTCAAAAAGATGGAGTACGTGGTGTTGTTAAAACGATTGAGTACGATCCAAACCGTTCAGCAAATATTTCCTTAATTCATTATGAAGATGGTGTAAAGACTTATATCTTAGCACCTAAAGGATTAAAAGTAGGACAAGAAATCATGTCAGGTGAAGATGCTGATATCAAAGTAGGGAACGCATTACCATTAGCGAATATCCCAGTTGGTACAACAGTTCACAACATTGAATTGAAACCTGGTAAAGGTGGACAACTTGTTCGTTCTGCTGGAGGTTCTGCTCAAGTATTAGGTAAAGAAGGTAAATACGTTCTTGTACGCCTAAGCTCAGGAGAAAACCGTTTAATCTTAGCAACTTGTCGTGCAACAGTTGGTACTGTTGGTAACGAACAACACGAATTAGTAAATATTGGTAAAGCTGGACGTAACCGTTGGTTAGGTAAGAGACCATCAGTACGTGGATCAGCTATGAACCCGAACGATCACCCACACGGTGGTGGAGAAGGTAAAACTGGTATCGGTATGCCAAGTCCAA
>DAIOTD010000029.1:0-16759 GCA_036752205.1 Atopostipes sp. | reverse complement strand
ACAGTTGGGAACATGCAGCTGAAGCGTATGTTGACCAGTATGACCGTTTAGTTTTATAAAAAACAAACCAGAATTCAGCTAGATAACTGAATTCTGGTTTTTTATATTCTCATAAGGGGGGTTACTTTTAAACAATAAAAAGTTCAACCAACAATTTGAAGATTGAGCTTATTGGCATTACGTGGTTGCCTTCCTAATTTCTTCTAAGACTTCATGAACTTGTTTGGAAACCGTCCACCATTCAGCTAATGTATTCTTACTGTTAGGTGTATTATAATCCACCATGATATCTGCAAATGCGTCAGCTTCCCATTGTAATGGATTATCAGAAGAAATTTCAAAAGGAATACTCTTTTTATCAGCCGTACGGCTATTCATAGTGAATCCTTCAGAAAGTCCTGTGACAGCATCGAAAATTAACGTTTCATCAGATCCATATACTTCTACTTGGTGATTTGAAGTATTTATTTTACCGAAATGTAATGTCACATCAAAGGTATTATATCGTAAAACGGCTGTCCCGATTCCATCTACGCCAGTTTGAATCTTTCGCGTGAAGGCATGAACTTCATTCGGTTTCCCAAACCATTTAACGGCTGCATAGACCACATAAATACCTAAATCATTTGCGGCACCACCATCAAATCGAGGTGAGAAGATTGGGGGTTCTTCACCGGCTAAAACATTGTCGTAACGAGATGAATATTTACTATAAGTTAAGGAAGCACCATAAACTTCTGGTAAGCTTTGAATCATTTCGGTTGCTTGAATAAAGTTCGGCTCATAAAGGTGTCTGGCAGCTTCGACAACCATTTTATTTTCTTCTTTAGCGACACGGATTAACTCATCCCAATCGGCTAATGACGTAATCATCGGTTTTTCAACAATCGCATGTTTCTGATGTTTTAAAATTTGAATCGCTTGATCAAAGTGCAAGCTATTTGGTGATGCAATATAAATGACGTCAATATTACCGTCTGCTAAAAATGCATTCCAATCAGTATACGTTTTTTTAGCAGAAAATTTCTTTTGAAAATCATTCGCACGTTCTTCTGTTCGAGAGTATACAGCTTCTAGACGATATTTTCCTGTTTCAATTGCAGCTTCAATAAATTGTTCTGTAATCCAGCTCGTACCAATGGTTCCTAATCTTAAGGTTGTCATGTTACAGCCTCTTTTCTCTAATCTGTTATTTTCTACTATCACAGTATAAACTATGTCGTAAGTATTCTCAAAAGAACTCATACTAAAACAAAAACTCCTCTGATGTGATAAACATCAAAGGAGTTTAAATGATTTATTTAACCGATGAAATTAAAGTATAGCAGGACTAAAACACCAACTACGATTCGGTACCATCCAAATGCTGTAAAATCATTGTTTTGAATGTAACGGATTAAGAACTTAATCGCAACAACCGAAACAATAAAGGATGTAATACTTCCTACTAATAGTACAACGAGTTCTTCCGTCGTAAAACTGAATCCAAATCCTTTCATTTTAATTAAACTTGCACCAAACATAACAGGAATCGACATGAAAAATGAGAACTCAGCCGCTACAGGTCTATCTGTCCCAATTAAAATCCCACCCATAATTGTTGAACCTGAACGAGATGTTCCTGGTATCAAAGATAAGATTTGAAAAAGTCCAACAGTAAAAGCATCTTTATAACTAAACTCTTTCCAGCTTTCAATCGGCATTTTTCGTTTTTTATTCCAACGTTCAATGAGTATAAAGGCAACACCATAAATAATCAGTGCAATCGCAACAGTTTTCCAGTTGAAGAATAATTCGTCCACTTTTTCTTCAAATAATACGCCAATTATTCCCACTGGGATAATGCCAATAATTACTTTAGCCCAAATGTTCCAAGTTTGTTTTTTTGCTTCCTTAGTTTTCTGCATAAACGGGTTTAAACGCTGGAAATAGACTAATATAACTGCCAGCACGGAGGCTAATTGAATCACAACAAAATACATTTTTTTAAAGTCAGCAGATTGGTTTAAAATTAAAAACTCATCTACTAATATCATATGTCCGGTACTACTAATAGGTAACCATTCGGTAATCCCTTGAACGATTCCAAGAATAATAGATTTAATAATTTCTAATAACACAGGTATTCACTCCTAGTTTAATCTTTTACCTGCATATCATACTCTATAAAAATTAAAATGCCAAAGAGTTTCTGGAAAATTCTTGAAAGTTTCAAAAGACAGTTTAGATGTTTAAATACGAAACTTCTTAAAAGGAATTTCGTGATACGCTGTCTATTAATGGTTAAAATGTAATACTTTCTTTATAATAGATATGTAAAAGAATAATACTATAGTAGGGGGACTACAAATGGCGCTTTTTGACTTTCTAAAAAAAGAGATAAATAATGATGTAGAGATTTATAACCCAGTTGATGGACAGGTTGTTCCGATTGATGACGTAGCCGATCCAGTATTTTCACAGAAGATGATGGGCGATGGTTTTGGTATTGAACCAGATAATGGTGAAATCTATTCGCCTATTCACGGACGAGTAACATCCGTATTTCCAACGGAACATGCTGTTGGTCTGGAGACAGACAATGGTTTAGAAGTTCTGGTGCATATTGGTATTGATACGGTAGAATTAGAAGGTGGCCCTTTTGACGTGAAAGTGAAAGAAGGCGACAAAGTAACCCCAGAAACGTTGTTAGCAACAGTTGACTTTGAAGCGGTAACAGAAGCAGGAAAAGGAGATACAGTCATAATCGTATTTACGAATATGGACTCTGTCGAACATTATAAGTTATCAAAAACAGGCCAAACAACTAAAGGTGATATGGTTGGAGAAGTCACTCTAAGTTAGGATTAGAAGACAAAAACAGCTAAACGAAAAATCTCGTTTAGCTGTTTTTATGATTATTCTATTCAAATTATTTTACTGGGTGTACACAGACCACTTCTGCGCCTTCGACATCTTTTTCAACAATATTTAGCATACCTGTTTCTTTTTCGCGTTCAAATAGCGTTAAATTGTCAGAATCTTGGTGTCCAACAACTACATAATTTTCAGATGGATCTAAATCAAAGTCCCGTGGTGTTTCGCCGGCAGTACTAGCGTAGTCCACTAAAGTTAAGTGTCCTAAGTCGTCTGTGCGGTAGATGACGATTGAATCATGTCCGCGGTTTGAAGCATAAACAAATTGACCATCACTTGAAATGCGAATCGCAGCACCACTATTAAAAGTTGTGTGTTCTTCAGGTATGGAAGAAATCTTTTGGTCGAAAGTAAATTCACCTGTTTCTGCATCATACTGTAAAACGAATACTTCACTACTTAATTCACCAAATAAATAGGCAATGTCAAGAGTGGGGTGGAAAACTAAATGACGAGGACCTGTACCAAGAGGTGCTTCTAAAGTCGCTACTTCAGTTAATTGACCTTCATCACTTACTTCATAGGTATAAACTTTATCTGTACCCAAATCACATGCAACTAAGTATTTATTATCGGGTGTTAATTGGCTATAGTGTGCATGAGGTCCGTCTTGATTTTCATGAACGGATTGACCTTTATGTGTCACCGTGTCCACTAATTCAAGATGACCTTCCGTATCCGTTTTAAAAACCATCACTTCACCCGTGTGATAGTAAGCTGTGTAAACGAGTTGACGGTCTTCATCCAAAGCTACGTAACAAGGAGATTTCCCTTCATCTAATACGATTGCCTTGCGCTCATACTCACCAGATTCGTTTCTCACTAGAGACAGAAGACCACCTTCACCGTCTTCACTCACCACAGTATAAATAATAGACTGATCTGAATTAGTGTCTAAATAAGTTGGGTTCCCCACCTCTGAAACCAATTCTATATTCTCTAAAGTTTTTGTTTCCGTATTTAATTCAACGGAATAAATACCCTTACTAGCACGTCTAGTGTAAGTACCTAATAAAAATTTGCTTGTCATACTTTCTTCCTCCTAAGTTATTTCCAACAGTAGTATAACAAATTTCAAGATAATCGAAAAACATTACGTATAAAGCGAAATGAGTTTTAAAATAAAATATTACCTATCCGTAGCAATCATTAAGGTTTCTATTTTTCCTATGGTAAAATAGTAGTACATGCAAAATTGAAATGCATAATAATGCATAAGTGTTCATTCATTATTTGCTATAGCAATTTTCTTTAGGTATAATGAAAGAATATGCAGATGTGCAGTTGATTACGAATAGGAGGTAAAATAGTGATTTCACCAACGTTTCAAAATCTAAAAGAAGATAAAAAAGATCGTATTATTGATGCGGCTTTAGCGGAATTTGCAGCTCGCCCATTCAATGAGGCTTCGATTACAAACATTGTGAAAAACGCAGATATTTCAAGAGGAAGTTTTTATCAATATTTTGGGAATAAAGAGAATATTTATAAATACTTAGTCAGTTACTTATATACAAAACATCGCGAGGATTTAATTCATATTTTAATCGAGAATGATGGAGAATTATATCCATCTTTGCTCGAATTCTATGATAAATACATTGATGATTTATTTAACTCTAAATATTTTGCATTTTATAAAAACACATTTCGTTATGTCAATCATTACCTAATTGGTGATGAGGGCGTTTTAAGTGTGCAAAATCAATCAACAAACAGAGAAGAACAAAGAAAACAATTTATGACTATCGTGAAAATGGATGACTTAAAAGCTAATTCTAGCCAAGAAGTCCTGGAGTATATTTACTTTTTAGTTAATACCATTCACCACATGGTCCTTGATGGTTTTGTTAACAACTTACCAATCAATGAAATTAAAGACAGAAGCACGCGTGCTGTCGACTGGTTATATTATGGAATTAAGAAAGATGTATAAGTGATAGAAGGAAGTAGATGAAAGAATGAAAAGAATATTTAAACTAATATCACCGTTTAGATTTGCGGTGTTATTTTTACTACTCGTAGTCCAAGCGGGTTCGATGCTATTAATACCGACAATTGCGGCGGATATTATAGACTACGGAGTTTCGCTTGGTGATATTGAGTATATTAAGAAATACGGAGTTATTATGCTCATTGTAGCTGCGGTTGGTTTTATAGCTGCCGTATTCAACGTATATCTGTCAGCAACCGAGTCTCAAGGAGTCGGTACACAGCTAAGAGAAAAGTTATTTAATAAAATTATGTTTTTCTCCAACCAAGAAATAGACCGGTATGGAACCTCAACTCTTATGACACGTACAACGAGTGACGTGTTGCAAATCCAACAATTTATGATGTTTGTTTTACGTTTAGCGATAATTGACCCACTCCGAATTATTTTTGCAGCGGTCTTAGCTTATTTACGTGAACCACAACTAACATTCATTTTTATAATTATCGTTCCCATTTTAGTTATCTTAATTCGATTCATCCTCAAAAAAGTTAGTCCTCTTTTCCGATCATTGCAAGTTAAAACAGATCGAATCAACCGAGTTTTCCGAGAAGGATTAACGGGTATTCGAGTTATTCGTGCATTCCGAAAAGAAGAATATGAGGAAAATCGTTTTAATGAAGCGAACGAAGATTATAAAGAGACCTCTTTATCAGCCCATGTTTATATGGCGTCATTAATGCCTCTGATGATTTTACTAGCAAGTAGTACCTCCATATTAATTATTTATTTCGGTTCACAATTAATTAGTACGGGTGAAATGGAAGTTGGAAACTTGATTGCATTCACATCTTATGCGATGAATATCCTGATGGGAATCATGATGCTCTCTATGATCGTCACTATGTTACCACGAGTACAAGTAGCGATTGAACGTGTCTATCAAATTATCGACACACCACAAGGAATCAATGACCCCACTACTGCGATTCCAACAGACAAACATTCAGATACGGTAACACTTGAATTTGATGAAGTGGATTTCCGTTACCCTGGTGCTGAAAAACTAGCTCTTGAAAACATTAATTTCTCAATGAAACAAGGCGATAAAATCGCTATTATTGGAGGAACGGGTGCAGGTAAGAGTACGTTATCGCGCTTACTTTTAAGACTATATGATATTGAATCGGGGTCGATTCGAATTGACGGTGTTGATATTCGCCAATTCAAACAAGCTGAACTTCGACAATTACTTGGGTTTTCTCCACAAGAAGCCGTACTGTTCTCAGGAACGATTCGTGAAAACTTACAGTATGGTAAAGCGGATGCCACTGATGATGAATTATGGCACGCCTTAAAAGTTGCTCAAGGTTTTGATTTTGTTTCCAACTTACCTGGAGGATTAGATGCTCGAGTAGAACAGGGCGGATCAAACTTCTCAGGAGGGCAACGTCAACGCTTGAGTATAGCTAGAGCACTTGTTACAGATGCTAAAATATTAGTCTTCGACGACTCGTTCTCAGCATTGGACTTTAAGACCGATGCGCAATTACGAAAAGCTTTAACGCCAGAAACTAGGGATAAAGCCGTTTTGATTATTGCACAGAGAATTAGTACAGTTGTCGATGCGGATCAGATACTTGTTCTGGAACATGGGCAATTAGTCGGAAGTGGAACACACGAAGAATTAAAAGAAACAAATGCTGTTTATAAAGAAATTATTGATTCACAAATGAGAGGGGATGAGTTGTAATGTCTAAAAATCAAACTTCGCCTCACGAAAAAAACAGAAAAGCAAAAGACTTTTGGGGAACGATTCGTCGCTTAATTAAATACATGTCGAACCGATTCTGGTTTTTAGCTGCAACTTTTGTTTTTGCAATCGCAGCAGCGATTATTTCAGCAGTCACACCAACACTAATTGGTCGTGCAACCACGATTATATTTGATGGTGTAAGAGAAGGAATCGATATGAGAAATGCCGGGCAGACAGTTGATGCTTATCCAATTGATTTTGAGGCCATTCAAAATATCATCATTTTCTTAGTTGTCTTATATCTCTTTCAGACAATATTCCGTTACGTTCAAAACTATGTAACAGGAATTGTGGCTCAAAATACCGTTTATGATATGCGTAAAGACTTGAAAGAAAAACTAGGCCGCTTACCCATTGAATATTTTGATACCCACTCAGTTGGGGATATTATGTCAAGAGCGGTTAATGATGTGGAACAGGTAGCAACAACGTTACAACAATCATTAACACAGTTTATTTTAGCGAGTGTGACGTTCGTGACGATTTTAATCGCGATGCTCCTATTAGACGTTACAATGGCGTTAATTGTTATTGGAAGTGTGGGATTGAGCGCAATATTTATCGCATTCATCGCACCGAAATCTCAAAAACAATTTGCCATTCAACAGAAAACTGTCGGATTATTAAATGATCGAGTAGAAGAAGTATACTCTGGTCACACAATCGTTCGAACGTATAACCGAGAAGATGAAGAAATCGTCCGTCTTAAAAAGCACAGTGATGATTTATATGAAGCATCTTGGAAAGCTCAGTTTTTTGCAGGAATTATGATGCCAGCTGTAAACCTAGCACGAGATATTGGGATATTTGGAATTACACTATACGGTGGTTTCGGTGTGTTGAATGGAACAGTACCTTTAGGGAATATCCAATCCTTTATTCAATATACAAACCGATTTTCACAACCGGTCCGTCAAGTTGCTCAATTATCAAACAACATTCAGATTATGATTGCAGCTTGTGAACGTGTCTTTGAAACGCTAGATGAAGCTGAAATGCAACATGTTGAAGCACAAGTAAAACCAAAAGAAGATTCACCTTATATTATTGAATTTGAACACGTCCAGTTTGGTTATAATAATGCTGAATTACTGATGACAGACTTCAATTTACAAGTTGAAGAAGGTGAAATGATTGCTGTTGTTGGTCCAACTGGTGCGGGGAAATCGACCTTAATTAACTTACTGGAACGATTCTATGATGTTAAAGGTGGAAGTATTCGCTATAAAGGGACTGACATTCGAGATTTTGATCGAACAGAGTACCGTGAAAAATTCTCAATGGTTCTACAAGATACTTGGTTGTTTAATGGAACGATTTGGGAAAACTTAGCCTACGGTAACGAAGCATCCACAAACGAAGAAATTCTAAGAGCGGCGAAAGCAGCTCACGTAGATGAGTTTGTACGCAGACTTCCAAAAGGATACGATACAATCTTAAACGAGGAATCAACGAATATTTCACAAGGGCAGAAGCAATTGATTACGATCGCAAGAGCTTTCTTAGCCGATCCTGAGATATTAATTTTAGATGAAGCAACATCATCTGTTGATACGCGTACAGAAGTATTAATCCAAAAAGCCATGAATAACATCTTAGCTGACCGAACGAGTTTCGTTGTAGCTCACCGCTTATCAACGATTCGAGATGCTGATAAGATTATCGTAATGGATCAAGGTGAAGTTGTCGAGACAGGAACGCATGATGAGTTAATCGCAAAAGATGCATTCTATGCAGATATTTATAACTCACAATTTGCTTCATCCGATGACGTCGTTTTAGCTTAAAGATTATACTAATAGCCTTTCTCAACTGTTTTAGTTGGGAGAGGCTTTTTTGAAATTAAACGTTTATTATATGTTTTGGTTCCTCATCGGAAGCTAAAATGATATAATTTATCTGAAAGATAGTATTAACGAATTGATGTAGAAGAAGATAGGTTTGGCATTTATCTTCCGCCGACCAATAGGAAGGAATAAAAAATGAAACATCCAAATTTGAAAGACTGGCTAATGGCTTTTATACAGAAGTTTGCATATGTCAGTATGTTTTACATTATCGTGCTATTGGCAACAAGAAATGGCATCACAGAAGGCTTCAAAGAAAACTTGTGGATTCTATTAATCGGTTCACTAGTTATTGTTGCAGTTGATTTCTACATCAAACCAATCTTAAAAAATAAGATAAAATCCTAACAAAGAATCCAGTCCGATATAATAAGGTCTGGATTTTTCTAATGGGTATAAATGTACTTATTTGTGCAATAAAAATGGACACTGAGTGAAGGAGATTGGGGAAGGAACTGTATCAGAAACCTTGTACTTTTTGCTTTCATTCGTTATAATTTCTAAGGACTAAGATTATGAGTTATAATGATTCATGAACGAATTGAGAGGTTGAACAGAATGGCGCAATTATATTATAGATATGGTGCAATGAATAGCGGGAAGTCAATTGAGCTGTTAAAAGTTGCTTATAACTATGAAGAACAAAATAAAGCAGTTAAAATATTTACAAGTGGTGTGGATGATCGAGATGGAGTCGGTATGATTTCTAGCCGTACAGGAATGCATCGGGAAGCTACGCCGATTACAGATACAATGGATGTTTTCGAGGAAGTTAAAGCTGAAAAAGGAAAAATCTGGTGTGTATTAATTGATGAATCTCAATTTCTAAAAAAAGACCATGTATTACAACTGACTCGTATAGCTGATGAATTAGATATTCCAGTTATGGCCTTTGGGTTAAAAAATGATTTCATGAATCGTTTATTTGAAGGATCAGAATACTTATTACTATATGCTGAAAAGATTGAAGAAATTAAAACAATATGCTGGTACTGTGGAAAGAAAGCTATCATGAATTTACGGTTAAGTGATGGTAAGCCAGTTTATGAAGGTGAGCAAATACAAATCGGTGGTAATGAAAGCTATTATCCAGTTTGTCGCTATCATTATTTCCATCCAGATATTACAGAAAGAAGAGATAAATAATGGATATTTTTGATCAATTAGAGAACGTACAGATTCGCTATGAAGAAATCAACTCGATGTTAAGTGATCCAGAAATTACGAAAGATTCTCGTAAACTACAAGACTTGAGTAAAGAAGAAGGCGAACTCCGTGAAACAGTACGAGTTTTTAACGAATACAAGCAAGTTAAAGAAGAATTAGAAGAAACGGAAGAAATGTTAAAAGAAGACCTAGATGCTGAAATGAAAGAATTAGCAGAAATGGAACGAGACGAATTAAAAGAGAGAAAAAATGATTATGAAGAGCAACTAAAAATCTTACTCATTCCTAAAGATGAAAATGACGGTAAGAACGTTATTATGGAAATTCGTGGCGCGGCTGGTGGAGATGAAGCCCAATTATTTGCGGAAGATTTATTCCATATGTACCAAAAATTTGCCGATAAAAACAATTGGAAAACAGAAGTCATGGAGTCGACATCAACCGGTGTTGGTGGATTTAAGGAAATTATTTTCCAAATTACCGGACGAGATGCTTACTCAAAACTAAAATATGAAAATGGTGCACACCGAGTACAACGTGTTCCCGAAACAGAATCTCAGGGACGAGTCCATACGTCAACAGCAACGGTTGTTGCATTACCTGAAGTAGAAGATTTCGATTTTGAAATTGATCAAGCCGATATTCGTATTGATATTTACCGTTCAAGTGGTGCGGGTGGACAGCACGTTAACGTAACGGATTCAGCTGTTCGAATGACGCACGAGCCGACAGGGATTATTGTTGCCATGCAGGAAGAACGTTCGCAGTTAAAGAACCGTGAAAAAGCGATGAAAGTTTTACGTTCACGTGTTTATGACTACTACGAACAAGAAGCGCGTCAAGAAGTTGATGCTGAGCGTAAATCAGCCATTGGAACTGGAGACCGTTCAGAAAGAATTCGTACGTATAATTTCCCACAAGGGCGCGTGACCGATCACCGTATCAACCTAACCCTTCATAAACTAGACCAAGTTTTAAGTGGAGAACTAGAAGAAATTGTTGAATCATTAACATTACATGACCAAGCTCAAAAACTGGAGCATTTATAAGATGAAGTTCGATCAGACCGAAGCACTTACGTACTATGAAGTCCTCGATCGGGCTTCTTCTTTTTTACGCGAATTAAACCATTCCTCATTTGTAGCGGAGTGGCTAATGCGTGAAAGACTTGATTGGTCAAAAACAGAATTAGTCATGCAGTATCGCAATGTGATGCCTGTTTCAGAATTAAAACAATTTGAACGAGACTTTGAAGAATTTCTTAAAGGCTTACCAATGCAACAAATTATCGGTCACGAATGGTTTTATAACCGAAAGTTTAAAGTGACGGAAGATACGCTCATTCCACGACCGGAAACAGAGGAATGGCTAGAACAAGTCCTTACAGACTTACCCCAAGAGCCTTTGACGGTTGTGGATATTGGAACCGGGACAGGTATTATCGGGCTCACTGTGAAATTAGAACGGCCAGCTGACGACGTGACCATTACGGATATTAGTAAAGAAGCATTGGACGTTGCAAAGGAAAATGCACAAGTATTAGGTGCTGAGGTAACGGCTGAGTTAGGGGATTTGTTTGACCCATTAGTAGGGAAGAAGTTTGATGTTATTATCAGCAACCCTCCTTATATTAGTGAAGCTGAAATAAATGTTATGGATCAATCTGTATTAGATTACGAGCCCAAAAGTGCGCTATTTGCGGACGAAGATGGGTTAGCTATTTATAAACGAATGGCCGAAAGTATCGAGAAGTATTTGAAGCCAAATGGGCGGATTTATTTAGAAATCGGTTATCAACAAGGAGATAGCGTTTCACGATTATTTAAGAATGCTTTTCCTGATGCGAAAGTAACCATATGGCAAGATTTTAATCAGTTAGATCGTGTTGTTGCGGTAGAACTATAAAGATAGGACATTAGAATTAGAGAGTTGAGAAAAAATGAAAACCAAACAATTTACTGAAAAAGAAATAAAACAAGCGGTGGATTTGATACAAGCGGGTGAATTAGTCGCATTCCCGACCGATACAGTATATGGCTTAGGAGCGGATGCAACGAATGAAGCAGCTGTCGAAAAAGTATTTACTGCAAAAGGTAGACCAAAGAATCGACCGATTAATGTTTTAATTTCTCAACCAGAAGATATTTTAAACTATACAAAAAACACCACCGATGAAGCAATGGCACTTGCAAAGGCATTTTGGCCAGGGCCTTTTACATTGATTTTGGAAAGCGCCGGCCAGTTATCACCGATTATTACCGCAGGCAAAGACACAGTTGGATTACGAATACCTGAAAATGACATAGCGCTTCAATTTATTGAAGCATGTGGGGTGCCATTAGCCACACCAAGTGCAAACTCATCTGGTCGGCCGAGTCCTACAAATGCCTGTCATGTGTGGGATGATTTAAATGGGAAAATTGCTGGTATTATTGACGGTGGTCCCACTGCGTATGGAATTGAATCGACGATATTAGATTTTTCAAATCCAGACCATCCCATCATCTTACGCCCGGGTAACATTTCAAAAGAAGCGATAGAAGAAGTTCTCGGTCGGTCAATAGAAGAACTAACCTCCGAAGATTCAGAAAAGCCAACGAATGAAGAGAAACATTATGAACCCCAGATTCCTGTATTTATAGTTGAATCAAGTTGGGAAGAAGCCATAGAACAGTTAAAAAGTAAAAATGAGACGATTGGTATATTAGCCAATCAGGCAATTATCGAACAGTTTGAAATGGAAGTAGGGACTACCTTTTCATTAGGAGAACCGGGAGATATCGAATTAGCTAACCGTCAATTATTTCATGGATTAAGAACTCTAGAAAAATCACAAGCGACCGTAATCTTAGCAGAGTCATTCGAAAAAAAAGGTCAAGGATTACCATTTATGAATCGTCTAGAGAGTGCAGCGAAGAATAAAAAGTTATAATATCAGTAAAAGAACTAGACATAATAGCTGAAATTGTGTAGTATTAAAAAGATGGAAAAAAAGCAACTAAATATAAAGGAGCCAGATAAAATGGATAATAAATTTCATGTTATGAAACACCCTTTGATTGAGCACAAGCTAACTATTCTGAGACAGACAACGACAGGTACGAAAGATTTTAGAGAGATAGTTAATGAGATTGCTCGTTTACTTGCTTATGAAGTCTCTAGAGACTTACCATTAGAAGAAATCGAAATTGAAACACCGATTGTTAAAACAACTCAAAAAACATTAGCTGGTAAAAAAGTAGTCGTTGTACCAATTTTACGTGCTGGTTTAGGAATGGTCGATGGAATCTTAGACTTAATCCCTGCAGCACGTGTTGGACACGTTGGATTATATCGTGATGAAGAAACGATGCAACCCGTAGAATATTTTGTAAAAATGCCAAGTAATTTAGAAGAACGCCAGCTGTACGTTGTTGACCCGATGTTAGCAACAGGAGGATCGGCTATCGCAGCGATTGACTCAGTATTAGAGCGTGGAGCTAAAATAGAAAACATTAAGTTTATTTGTATAGTTGCTGCACCTGAAGGGGTAAAAGCATTACAGGAAGCACACCCTAACGTAGAAATTTACACAGCAGCACTTGATGAAAAATTAAACGAACAAGCTTACATTGTTCCTGGTCTAGGAGACGCAGGAGACCGTTTATACGGAACACTATAATTGTTGATGAAATGTGATACCAAAATGCTTTAAGCTTTTCGGAGAGGGATTTAAATGGAATTTATTCGAATGCAATCACTTGTTACATTAATTTCACATATATTTTTCATAGGATTAAGTTTTTGGGGACTGCAGAGTTTACGCATAGACCATCTATTTAAGAAAAATAAAATACAACAAATTCAGGTTCTGTATCTATTGTTCGCTATTGTTATGGGTTATATAATCAGTCAGTTTTTCTTAGATTTCTTAACTCATTCCCAAAATTTAATCTACTTTTTAAATTAAAGCACCTTTAAACTGAGCAAAAATAGCTACAGATTAAATAAAAGTTTGTTATACTTTAAAAAAAGTAGCACTTACCCCGAAAAAATAATGTTTATTACGTATTACTATTATGATGTCTTTTTATGGAAAGATATTGAGGATTTTTATAATGAAAATAAACATTTGAAATGTAACAGATGATTAAAAATATGCTGGAGGTATTACAATGGACGCGATTATAGTACGTGGCGGGAACCGCCTTTCAGGTACTGTAGAGATAGAAGGCGCAAAAAATGCTGCTTTACCTATCCTAGCTGCTAGTATTTTAGGTCAAAACAGACCGAGTAAATTAGAAAACATTCCGTTATTATCGGACATTTATACAATGAATGAAGTTTTAAGCTATTTAAACATGGAAATTACTTTTAACGAAGAAGAAAAAACACTTGAACTCGATGCAACAATGGACCTCAAAAGTGATACACCTTTTGAGTTCATGAATAAAATGCGTGCATCAGTTGTTGTCATGGGACCACTATTAGCCCGTAATGGAAAAGCTCGTGTAGCGATGCCTGGTGGCTGTTCAATTGGAACTCGTCCGATTGATTTACACCTAAAAGGTTTCGAGGCAATGGGTGTAGAAATTACACAAGGTAATGGTTACTTAGACGCAACAGTTGATCAGTTAAAAGGTGCAGATATATACTTAGATTTCCCTAGTGTTGGGGCAACTCAGAATATAATGATGGCTGCAACAATGGCTGAAGGAACGACAGTTATCGAAAATGCTGCTCGTGAACCTGAAATTGTGGACCTAGCAAACTATTTAAACCGTATGGGCGCTAAAGTAGTTGGTGCCGGTACTGAAAAAATCCGCATCACTGGTGTGGAAGAATTAACAGGGTGTAATCATTCCGTTATTCCAGACCGTATTGAAAGTGGTACATTTATGGTGGCAGCTGCAATCACAGAAGGTAACGTACTTATCAAAGATATGGTAGGCGAACATAACCGTCCATTAATTTCCAAACTTCGTGAAATGGGTGTAACCATTGAAGAAGAAGCCGATGGTATTCGTGTAATCGGACCTGAAAAACTAACGGCAGTGGATATTAAAACAATGCCTTATCCAGGGTTCCCAACAGATATGCAAGCCCAATTTACAATTGCTCAGCTTATGGCTGAAGGAACGAGCATTGTTCATGAAACGGTGTTTGAGAATCGTTTCATGCATTTAGAAGAAATGCGTAAAATGGATGCACAGTTCCAAATTGACGGCCAATCTGCCGTTATTCGTGGTGGAAATCAGTTAGAAGGTGCAACAGTTGCATCAACAGATTTAAGAGCTTCAGCAGCATTAATCTTAGCTGGTCTAAGAGCAGATGGTTATACAAAAGTTATTGAAATTAGTCATTTAGATCGTGGATACTATAAATTCCACGAGAAGTTATCAGCCCTTGGTGCGAATGTTGAGCGAGTGAGCGCGACTGAAGAACCAGCGAAGGTAACCGAAACGATAAAATAATCAGATAAAAGGAATTTTTAAAGACTCCGAATAAAATTTCGGAGTCTTTTTTCCATTTATAGGGTAATAGGTGTTATAATACAACTTGTCTGAAATAGCATAACACTTCGAAATCCAGTAAGGTTTTTTCTCCAATTAACCGGAGGCACAGTTATTTCACGAAAATCATTGATAAACGAATATTTAGGTTATAATGTAGATTGTGTTTTAAGCGTTTATCCAGTAAAATGGGTAAGATGAAGAATAATAATAAATGTTTCTAGAATCGATATAATATGAGATAGCAATTTAAGTAGGCATACGGGAGGAATAATGATTCATGGCAAAAGATATAGGAATTGATTTAGGTACAGCAAACGTGTTAGTTCACGTTAAAGGTAAGGGAATTGTTATCAATGAACCATCAGTGGTTGCAGTTGATACAAAAACCAATGAAGTTTTAGCTGTTGGTGAAGAGGCCTATCTAATGGTAGGACGTACTCCAGGCAACATTAAAGCAATTCAACCACTAAAAGGTGGCGTAATCGCTGATTTTGATATTACAGAAGCAATGCTTTCGTATTTCATTGATAAAATAAATGTGAAGAGTTTCTTATCAAAACCGAATATTATTATTTGTACACCAACAAATGTCACAGCTATCGAGCAAAAAGCAATTATCGAGGTTGCTGAGAAAGCTGGCGGACGTAATATTTATTTAGAAGAAGAACCAAAAGTAGCGGCAATTGGTGCGGGTATGGATATCTTCCAACCAAGTGGGAATATGGTTATCGACATTGGTGGTGGAACAACTGACATTGCGGTTCTATCAATGGGAGGCATCGTTACAAGCAAATCAATTAAAGTTGCTGGTGATCGACTAGATAACGATATTAAAGAGTTTGTTAAGAAAAAACACGGTCTTTTAATTGGTGACCGTACAGCAGAAAATATTAAAGTTGAAATTGGTGAAGTATTTGACGAGAAACGCATGGATACATTAGATATCCGCGGGCGTGATATGGTGTCTGGTTTACCAAAAACGGTCACGATAACATCAGCTGAAATTTTAGAAGCCACAAAAGAATCAATGGCAGAGATTGTTCAAGCAGCTAAAGATGTTCTCGAGTTGACTCCGCCAGAATTGTCTGCGGATATTATCGATCGTGGCGTCATTACGACAGGTGGGGGAGCTTTACTTCATGGAGTGGATCAACTATTTGTACAAGAACTGAAAGTTCCTGTATTCACAGCCGAAAGTCCTCTTGATTCCGTTGCATTAGGTACAGGTATCTTATTAAGTAACCTCTCGAAATTAAGAAAATTTTAAAATAATGAAAGCAGGCTGTTAGAGATGAGATGGACAAACATAGTTAAACGCACGCTCTTATTTTTATTGCGATTTATATTGGCCGTATTACTAATAGCGGTTGCCTTTGCAGTAGGTGCGATGATAGGATACAGTATCCTCGGAGACGGTTCGGATCCAATGGAGATATTCAATCCTGAATTATGGGAGCACATTTTTAATTTTATATTTAATTAAATGAGACAAACAGGCTACTTTCGAGTAGCCTGTTTTTATTTACCGGCTTATAGAGTTTCTCGTAATGTAATCTTGTAAAAGTAGAGCCACTCAGCACCAAAT
>DAIOTD010000028.1:0-17939 GCA_036752205.1 Atopostipes sp. | reverse complement strand
TTGAAGACCCCTGCACATTTTGGTTGTATTACTTTGTTCAGTTTTCAAAGATCTAATTCCGCTAAACGTGAAATAACAAACTAACTTGCCCTCCACGTGAGCTTAAATATTATATCGAATTCGTTTTTGAAAGTCAAGGACTAATTTACATTTAGCAACTTTTCTTTTTCGACTTATTCGCTCGTCGCGTTCAAATGACGACAAGGAATATAATAACAGCTAATCGGAATAAGGTCAACCATTTTCTTAAAGTTTTATACTTTATCTTTTAGTTTATATTATAGACCTCTCGCATTCGTTGCCTAGACAACGTTTCTATAATAATTAAACATTAAAATTCTATTTTGTTTTTCAGACTACTAATCTTTGTTACTGGTTATTAGGATGAAGTAATCATTTCAAATTCATTTCATTGCGTATTTCTTACCACTTTTTTTATACTTTTTACCTATTAATGGATTTTTTCATTTTAAAAACAAAAAAACACGAAGTTAAATCTCTCTAATGAAAGATTCTCTTCGTGATTTTGTTCCTTCTATATAATACAGTTAAAAATTTTAGTCATTTTGTTGTACTTTATTCGTTTCATTGTCCAAATCATAAATTTCACTTAATGTTTGAACGGAATAAGGACCGGCTTCTGTTGCATAATACTTATTATAGCGTTGCTGAAATTGCATAAAAACAAAATTAAACAACACTCTGATGACGGCATATAGTGGTACACCAATTAACATGCCCACTACTCCTAACAATTCTCCCATTATTAGTAAGACAAAGATAATTGTAATGGGATGAACATTAAGTCTATGACCCATAACATTCGGTTCAATTAAGTTTCCTTCAACGAATTGGATGACAATCCAAACAATGACTAATTTCACAACCATAAAGAATGATGCCCCTATGGCAATAAATACTGCTGGAAGGAATGTCAATGTAGGCCCTAAATAAGGTATGAAGGACAGGACGCCCCCTAGTACTGCTAGCAAACCACTATAGTTTAATCCGATTAGTGAAAAACCGATAAACATCATGACGCCATTAATTAGTGCTATCAGAATTTGTCCTTTAACATAATTACCAACCTGTGAATCTATAGCTGATAATATAGACGTCACATTATAACGGTGTTTTGGAGGTACTTTTTCCATGAAGCTCTGGTAAAAACTTGATCCGTCTTTCAATAGAAAGAATAAGATGATCGGTACTAGAAAAAGCATTAAAACAATATTCGTCACGCTCATTATAAAGGTACCTATACCTGAGAAGCCTTCGGTAACATAATTCATTAAGTTCGATTCGATATCTCCAAAATAATCCAACCCTTGTTGAAATATATCTCTCTGATTATCTGTTGTTAGAAAGTTCCCCACTATACCCGTTAGGAATTCTTGTGCTTGGTCAAACAACATCGGCAGACCATTTATTAGGCTTTCTAATTGATCTTGTAACACTGGTATAAGCCATAACAATAACAGCACAATTAAACCAAGAATGAATAAATACATTCCTATAATAGCAACTAGTCTAGGTACGCCCTTTTCTTCTAAAAAATCCACTAGTGGAGACACCAGATAGTATAAAATAAAGGAGATAATCAGTGGTGTTAACACCGCGGCAATCATTCTAAAGATTGGGCCAAATATGAAGTTTAGTTCTGAATATAATAGCAAAGTTAGACCAAGCAAAAATAATATACTTAATGTAAAGAGTATATTTTTTCCACCCAAGAACTTTATCCATCGTGTTTCTTTAATATTCATTTATAAAACTCCTCTCTCTATGTATTAGATGATTAAGTTCATAATACAGAAAGAAAGCCAATTACACAAAAGTGTGCAACTGGCTTTCTAAATTTTATTTAATTAGTTATCTAAGTTACGCATCGTTGGGAATAAGATGACGTCTCGAATAGATTGTGTGTTGGTCAACAGCATAACTAGACGGTCGATACCGATACCTAGTCCACCTGTTGGCGCCATACCGTACTCTAATGCTTCGATGAAATCTTCATCGATACCGTGTGCTTCATCGTTCCCTTGGTCACGCTCTGACTCTTGTGCTTCAAAACGCTCACGCTGGTCGATTGGGTCGTTTAACTCACTAAATGCATTTCCATATTCATGGCTTGCAATAAAGAACTCAAAACGATCCGTGAATCTTGGATCTTCTTCGTTTTTCTTCGCAAGTGGTGAGATTTCAATTGGGTGACCGTATACAAATGTAGGCTGTACTAATTCATGCTCGATGAATTTTTCAAAGAACTCATTGATAACATGTCCGAATGTTGCATAGTCTTCAATTTCAACGTTATGCTCTTTTGCTAATGCGCGCGCTTCTTCATCTGACATTTTTTGCCAGAAGTCTACGCCTGTCTTATCCTTAATCAAGTCTACCATGTGACGACGTTCCCATTTGCCACCTAACTCAATCTCTAGGTCTCCATAAGGAATTTTTGTGTCGCCTACTACTTCATTGGCTACATATTGGATTAACTCCTCTACTAAGTCCATAACATCCCAGTAGTCATGATGAGCAGTATAGAGTTCAAGCATTGTAAATTCAGGGTTATGTGTTGTGTCGATACCTTCGTTACGGAATACTCGTCCGATTTCAAAGACTTTCTCCATTCCGCCTACTACTAATCGTTTTAAATGTAGTTCAAGTGCTATTCTTAAGTATAGCTCCATATCTAATGCGTTGTGGTGTGTAATGAACGGACGAGCTGCCGCTCCACCTGCTAAATTATGAAGGGTTGGCGTTTCCACTTCAATATAACCTTTTTTCGTTAAGAAGTGACGGATTTCCGAAACAATTTTACTACGTTTTACGAAGCGATCCATACTTTCTTCATTCGTAATTAAATCTAAGTAACGTTTACGGTAACGAGTTTCTACATCACTTAAGCCATAATATTGGTCTGGTAAAGGGCGTAAAGATTTCGTCAACATTTTGACGTGATCAGCACGTACGGTTAGTTCACCCGTGTTCGTCTTCATCAGGTCACCTTCAACACCGATGATATCGCCTAAGTCTGCCTGTTTGAAGACTTCATACTCTTCTTCTCCGACTGCATCTAAACGAACATATATTTGAATGTTACCATTCGGATCTTTGATGTTTGCAAATCCAGCTTTACCACTACCACGTTTAGCCATTAAGCGCCCACTTACTTTTGCCGGGATTGTCTCTTCACTTAATTCTTCTTTTGATAAATGGTCATATTCAGCGATTAATTCCGATGAATAATGCGAACGTTTATAAGGACCGCTGTATGGGTCAACGCCATTTTTTCTTAACTCTTCCATTTTTTCACGTCTAACAATCATTTGATCGTTCAGTGATTCAATGTGCTCATTGTCTTTAGTCATTATTGTTTCGACTCCTTTTCTGTAAATTTCATTAATGAATCATTATTCTTGATTAGGTTATTCTCTTTAATGAATAATCGTTTCAATAGTAGCATATTTTAAGGCTTTCGGATAGGTTGAAATGAAAGAAGTTTATTTTGCTTCTTCAATTAACGTTTCTAACTCTACTGCATCGAACTGATATTTACTTTGACAGAAGTGACAGACAGCTTCTGCCCCATCGTCTTCATCAATCATTTGTTCGATTTCATTTTGACCTAATGAAATAATTGCTTTTGAAAAACGTTCCTTCGAACAGTCACACTTGAAGGATACTGGCATTTCTTCAAGAATCTGATAGTTCTCTTCGCCCACTAACTGAACTAAGATGGATTCTAAGTCATTATTTTTGTCTAATGTATCCGACACTTGTGGAATCTGCTGAATTGTCTTTTCTAAGGCATCAATTGTTTCGTCAGATGCGCCAGGTAGTACTTGAATCATAAATCCACCAGCTACGCGAACACTTTCATCGGGATTAACTAAAACAGATAAACCAAATGCAGATGGTGTTTGTTCTGACACTGCCATGTAGTAGGTAAAGTCCTCTGCCAGTTCTCCACTCACTATAGGCACTTGTCCTGTGAATGGCGTCTTTAGACCTTGGTTTTTAGAGACCGTAAACATGCCATTTTCTCCAACTACACCTTTAACATCTAATTTTCCTTTTTCGTTTAATTCCATATTAACGTGCGGATTAGCAGCATAAGCCTTTGTTTCGCCATGCATGTTACTATCCGCAACAATATGTCCGACTGGTCCATCCCCATTGATACGTACGGTTAATTTATCTTGTTCATTTTTCAGTGTTGCTCCTAGTAATGTTGTTCCAATCATAGCACGACCAAGTGCAGCTGTTACGGTACTCCAAGTATCGTGTACTTTCCTTGCTTCTTCTACCATATCGGTTGCATTAATTACATATATTCGAATTTCTTGATTGTAAGCTAGTGCTTTTATTAAAGAGTCAGTCATATCTCTCACGCTTTCTTATTCATTTATTAATCATTATTATCCGTTAAAAAAGAGGATAGCGAAATTCGCACCCTCTTCTTTATCTATAATTTTAACTTGTTAAGCGAAACGCAACAATTAATTTGTTTCGTGGTCGTCTTCTTTTTCTTCAACAATATTATCTTCTGACGACTCTTCTTTTAGTTGCTCAACATCCACATCATCTGGTTCGATTTCTGTTTTTGTTTCATGATCTAGTAAGTCATCTTCATTCAATTCATTTTCAGTGGAATCAATTTCCGAAGCTCCAAGGGTACGACGACCTTCTTTTTGCTCTTCGAATTGTTTTTCCATTTCTTTGACACGCTCTTCGTGTGCTCGTTTAATCTCATCGTAAGAAGTTCCAGCTTTTTCTAGTTCTTCTTCTTCTGTTTCACGAGGATATTCGTTTGTCTTTTCATCACGTGAAGGCATCACACCATCTTCGAACAAACTCTTAATTTCAATTTCATTAAGTGTTTCATACTCAAGCAAGTGTTCTGCAATAAGTTTCATTTGTGGACTGTGTGCTTTTACAATTTCTGTTGCACGTGCGTGACCTTCATTTAAAATACGTAAGACTTCTGTGTCAATTTCATAAGCAATCTGTTCTGAGTATGCTTTAGACGATCCATAATCACGTCCAAGGAATACTTGGTTGTTTTGCTCATATTGAACTGGTCCGAGTTTAGCACTCATCCCATATTCAGTAACCATTGATCGGGCTAATTGAGTGGCCTGCTGGAAGTCATTTGAAGCCCCACTAGATTGCGTACCGAAGAAGACTTCTTCTGCTACACGTCCACCTAATAGTCCTACAATTTGTTCCATCATATCTTTTTCAGTCATTAAGAAGCGATCTTCTTTTGGAAGCATGATCGCATATCCACCTGCTCGGCCTCGAGGTACAATTGTTACTTTATGAACCACTCGTGCATCACTTAATACTAGTCCAGCAACTGTATGCCCAGCCTCGTGATAAGCAACCATTTTACGTTCAGTTTCGTTCATAATACGATCTTTCTTCGCTGGACCAGCAATGACTCGATCATGAGCTTCATCCATATCGATTGGCTCAATAATTTTACTGTCACGACGTGCAGCAACTAATGCCGATTCGTTTAGTAAGTTTTCTAAGTCTGCTCCAGAGAATCCTGGTGTTTGACGTGCAATTAATTTTAAGTTAATAGCATCTGAAAGTGGCTTATTACGAGCATGTACTTTCAAGATTGCTTCACGACCTTTAACATCCGGACGACCAACCAAAATACGACGGTCAAAACGACCTGGACGTAATAACGCTGGGTCTAAAACATCGGCACGGTTTGTTGCAGCCATGACAATAATTCCTTCGTTTCCTTCGAAACCATCCATCTCTGTTAATAACTGGTTAAGTGTTTGTTCACGTTCATCGTGTCCGCCACCCATTCCAGCACCACGCTGACGACCTACTGCATCAATTTCATCAATAAAGATGATTGATGGTGAGTTTTTCTTAGCATTTTCGAATAAATCTCTAACACGGCTTGCTCCAACCCCGACAAACATTTCAACGAACTCAGAACCTGAAATGCTGTAGAATGGTACGCCTGATTCTCCGGCAACTGCTTTTGCAAGTAATGTTTTCCCTGTTCCTGGAGGTCCCTCTAATAGTACACCCGCTGGGATACGTGCTCCTAATTGGGTGAATTTTCTAGGATCTTTTAAGAACTCGACAATCTCTACTAATTCTTGCTTCTCTTCGTCTGCACCTGCAACATCTGAGAAACGAACTTTACTTGTTTCAGCATCAGCTTCTTTAGCTCGTGACTTACCGAAGTTCATCACACCTCGGCCACCACCAGCGCCGCCGCCACCTTGTCCAGCTTGTCTCATCATATAAAAGAAGAATCCACCTATTAATAAGAATGGTAAGAATGTTACTAATAAGCTTATCCAGATGCTTGTTGTTGGTTCTTCAACAGATAACATCTCAACATCATTTTCTCTTGTCAATTCATATACATTATTAATGACTGAATCATTCATTAATACGAATGATTTAAAACCAGAGACCGATTCATCAGAACTTCCACCAAAAATTGGCAGACCTATTCCATCATTATCCTCTGTGCCAGTCGTTTCTATTTCTTGCCCCTCGCGGAAACTACCTACGATTTCATAGACACCGCCAACAGGCTGAATAGAATACTTATCAACTCTATCCTCTTCTAAATATTGAACGAATTCAGTTGTGCTGATCGTCTCTGTATTTTCTGTGGCGTTATTATTCGCAAAAACTTGACCTAGTCCAATAACTCCCAAAAATACAATTATATAGAAGAGACTACTATTTAAAAAACCTTTTCTCTTCATTTCATCCTCCGTAACTAACTACAAATTATTAAAATTTCGTTGTAATTTATTCACTTATTTGATTATTTGATTAGCAAACTAATTATTAATCAAATTCCTTGTATCATAGTATCATATTAATATTGTGAACACTATGAATAATATTTGACTTTTCAACTAAAAGTCGATTTCACTTATTATTAGTAATAAATCTCTGGTTTTAATATGCCAATATAAGGTAAGTTACGGTAATTTTCTCTGTAATCTAAACCATAACCAACGACAAACTCATCCGGAATATCAAAACATTTCCAATCAACGTCTAAGTTTGTTACTCGACCCGATGGTTTATCTAATAACGTTGCGATTTTAACCGATTTAGCATTACGGCGCATTAACATATCCTGGATATATTTTAGCGTACGACCCGTATCGATAATATCTTCTACGATAATGACATGACGCCCTTCGATAGAAGCGTCTAAGTCTTTAACAATTTTAACTTCTCCAGAAGACGTTAAAGCTGAACCGTAACTTGAAACATCCATCATGTCGTATTCAAGTAAGATTGGCATTTGTTTCATCAAGTCAGCCATAAAAGGAAGCGCACCTTTTAAGATTCCCACGATTAACGGATTTTTATCCTTATATTGTTCCGAAAGCAAAGCACCTAATTCTTTTGTTTTTTCTTGAATTTCTTCTTCTGAAATTAAAACTTCTTTAATGGCGATATCCATAGTCACTTTTAAAACTCCTCTAAATGTTTTTAGTTAATATATTTTAAGATATAGGTTAGTTTATCAGTTTCTTCCCCACTTAACAAATACATTGTACGATAAGAAACTAACCAAATAATCTTACCACTTGCATCTTCTACAACCCAAACTTCATCCCTTTCTTTTAAGGGAACTTTTTCATCTATAAAGATATCTTTTATTTTCTTAGAACCATCTAAACCTCGATAACTCATTCGGTCTCCAGGTAAACGATGGCGTACAGTTAAAGGGAATGCAACATTATCTGCATGAAAAACTAATTGATTTGTTTTCTTACTTAAGTTCTCTATTGTGGACGTATCTGTTAACTCTACTAATTCTAAATATTCTGTTTCCGATATTTTTACACGATTGGTTGTATCTTCGGTGATGGTAAAAATTGAAGTCGTATTGGATTGTTTTTCGCGGTATTCCTCTTGATAAACCCTAATGTTATTATATGATTTTTCGATATAAAAATCACTCGCTAATTCTAAACGGGAATTGCCTTCTGTTTCATGAAGCCAGTCTTGAATGAGTGTGATGTAGTTTGTTTTATACTGCCTTGCTTGTCCAACATACATTGTATCGAGTATTCGATGCACCAATGCTCGTTGCATTGGTTTAGAAAAATCACAAAACCGATCATACTGAAAGGATAGTTGCTTCGAATGATTTGTAACAAGCATCCGATAAGCATCCTCTATTGGTCCACTTGCAATGTAAAGTAAATCCTCAAGATCTATTCGAAACTGTTCAATATGATCGTTGAATTTTTGATTCTCTGCTTTTAATAAAGGGATGATGGTATTCCTGAATCGATTGCGTGAAAAGTCCAACTCTTGATTCGTAGAATCTTCCATATAAGAGATGCCTCGATTCTGTGCGAAACGATAGATCTCTTCTTTCGAAAAAGATAATAATGGTCGTATCAGTTGTCCTTCCATAAAAGGCTGACTTTCTTCAATTCCTAAGATTTGCTCCATGCTACTTCCACGGACCAGTTTCATTAAGACTGTCTCGACCTGATCATCTAAGTGATGAGCTGTCATAACGACATCTGCTGAAATTTCATTCATCACTTTTTTAAAAAATGTATAGCGTATCGTTCTTGCTGCTTCTTCAATTCCACTTTCAGGATGGTCCGATTTTAACCAAGTAAAAGTATGAAATGAAATCCCGTATCCTGAAGCCAATTGTTGGACAAAGTCCTCTTCTTGCTTAGCTTCCGGCCTCAACTCGTGATTAATATGCGCTACAACTATTTCTGGTCGGCGTTCTTTGGGAATGTCTTGCATTAGATGAAATAATACGACTGAATCGACACCACCAGAGACAGCAAGAATAATTTTTTTCTGCGTTTGTAATAAATCATATCGGCTGAGTACTTCTTCAAATTTTGTATACAAAAGTAATATCCACCACCTTTGTTGTAGATTGTGTGGTTCATAAAAATACAATATAGAACTTCGAATGACATTAAAAAAATAAGGCAGGAAAATCCTGCCTTGTGTTCAACATTTATTTTGTCCTATTAGCTACGACGTCCGCCACGTCCACCACGTTTACTTTCCGTGTTTTTACGGATTGACGAAAGACGTGTTTCACTGTCTTTTATGAAATCATCCATTAATGAGTCGAAATCACGACTCGCTGGTTTACGATTATGATTGCTATAACTCTTGTTTTGAGGTCTTGATTGTGGTCGAGACTGCGAACTTGAACTCGACTGAGCTTGAGGACGGGGTTTAGCCGACGCTTTCTTTTCTTGCGCTTCTTTTTCTCGATCACGCATTGATAAAGCTATCTTACCATCGTTACCTATTGAAAGAACTTCAACAGTTACCTCTTGTCCAACCTTTAATTCTTCATTGATGTCTTCAACGAACTTGTCTGAAACCTCACTAATGTGAACTAGACCAGTCTTACCGTTTCCTAAATCAATGAACGCACCAAACTTTGCTAAACCTGTTATTTTACCTTCTACCTTATTGCCCACTTCAAGTGACATTAAATCATTTCTCCTCCATTTAATTTGAAACTATTATACCATGTTAACTATCCATTTTGTTAGTAATATCGTTTATTTTCGAAATTATTTAAAAACACTCTAAAAACGCGTTACTTTATACTTTTTTTCAGCAACGCGCTCTTAATTTATTTTCTTTGTTGGTCTGTTCAAAAATGCCATTTATTCTGCTTCATTCTCTTCTTTATCATCTTGTGTTTCATTATCCTCTGAAGACTGTTCTTCTTCCGGAAGATTTATTAAGATTTCATTTGGCTTGGATACATTTAATTCATGACGAGCAAGCTTTGCGATATATTCTTCATCTTCCAACAGCCCTACTTGATATTCGAGATTTTCTTTTTCCTGTTCTAAATCTTTTAGGCTACTGGCAGCTTCTGCATGTAATAAGTTAAATTCATCCGTTTTTTGTTGATTACTTAACAAGGGTAACCCAGCAATTCCAACTAAAATAAGTCCCGTTACAAGAATAACTCCTGTACGCACTCGCACAATTTTTTTCCTTTTATAATGTCGAATGTTTTCGAGCGTTTTATTAATTGAATAATTATTTAAGTGGGTGATGTTCTTGTTTACGTTCTTTTTCAAAACACTCAACCCCTATACAATTGGTATAGATTTATTATAGCAAGGTTTCCCACAGAATAAAACCGTTTCCGAAAGTTTTTTCATGTATTCTAGATATTTAGACTGTTTTTTACTCGTTATCGTCAAAACGCTCTTCAATTACCGTAAACATTCCTTCAGATTCAGCTTTTTTAGTCGTATCTCGTAAGTCTTCCACCTGAACAACTAATGTTTTATTTCCAAACACTAACTCAATTTTATCACCAATTGTTACTTTTGTTGAAGATTTTGCTGGGCGACCATTCACAATGACACGATTTTGATCCGCAATTTCTTTCGCAATTGTACGACGCTTAATAATACGTGATACTTTTAAAAATTTGTCTAAGCGCATATTCGTTTCACTCCTTATCTCGTCTTTCTTGTTCTTTGATTTTTTGCCACAAAGCATCTACTTCTTCAGGCGTATTCGCTTCTACCCCATCAAAAACATGTGGGTGTCGTCTTCTTAATTTTTTATTTAGAACAGTTAGAACTTCTTCTAATGAAAATAGATCTTCACTTTCTCCATAAGCAGTTTGAAAGAGAATTTGCATGAGTAAATCGCCAAGTTCTTCAACGATATTATCCACATCGTCTTTTTCATAAGCTTCTTTCAGTTCATCCAACTCACCCTGGAAATAATCTAATAACTCAGAACCTGATAACGCCTTAATCCATACATCACCATTCTCACCAAATATCTCATCCATATAAGACTGACTCGTCGAAAATGATGCCACTGCTTCATCTCGTTGTAATGGTGGCACATACACAGACCTTAAGTTATGCACGTCATCAAAATAATCTAACTCATATAACGGCAACCAAGTTATTTTTTCATTTGAGCTGCCAGCTGCATCTACAATACATATTTCATGCTCTGCAGGGTAAATGTCCATTAAGGCTAATTTCACATCGCTTGCGATATACGAATGAAAAACTTGCATAATAATCAAATGATTCCCTGGAAACAACTTGTCTGAATCGAGTTCAAAAGCATCGACAAGTTGAAATCCTTCCACTGGGTCGACTTTTACTGCGGCAAATAAATCATCAATAAAGCTCTTTCCACCGATAATTTCCGCTTCAACATCCGCTTCAAGCAACAGTTGTACCGACTTCTCCGCCACAGATGGGTGTCCTGGAACACCATAGTAGACATCGCTATCTTTAGCGATTTCAAGCAACTCTGCGACAATCGCCGGATATACTTGCTCAAAGTCTTCATCGAAGGTTTCATAAATCGAATCAAAGGTTGTAATATTTAGCCCCTCTTTGGCTAACTCTTTAGCAGCTGGGTGCTCCATCGTTCTTAAATAGAGTTGTTCTTGTTGAGTGATGGTGTCATAAATTTTCTTTGGAATTTCCCCTAAATCAGAAGGACCGAGGCCAAATATAGTTATTTTATGCATTAGGAACCTACTTTCTTTTAGTCTTATCGAGAATTTTTGATAAAAAAGGTATTTGAGTTGTTTCTTCATCATTTAATAATTGTAATTTAAAAGCACTTATTACAAAGAACGTTACACCTATTAGTACACCGATTAGTATTAAGAAAAAAGATCCAAATCTTCCTGAAATGACTAAGACTTTCTCAAGGATTGTCATCAACCCCCGAACCACCGCATACAATCCGACTAATATAAATACGAACTTTGGAAGAAATTTATTCGATAGCACAATTTTCCAAACCTCTTTTGGTATCAACTGCATCATTAGAATAACTATCAGCATTAACGAAAGCACTGTGACCAAACTCGCGCCATTGATCCCTAAAGATTTAACCATGAGTTGATTTGAAATACTTTTAAAAACTAAACCAACCAATATATAGAGAATAGTCGTTGTGCCCTTACCCGTACTCAATAAAATCGTATGCAAGCAATAAACAAGTGAGGCAAAAAACACACTGATGACAAATAATTGTAGGGTGTCTGTTCCACTAAAATCCGTAAATAATGTTCGATTCATCCAAGGCATAACAGCCACTAATCCGACAGTAGCAGCACCTGATAATATCATCGTAAGCTTTAATAATGAAGCTGCACTAACAGTCCATTCTCTCCACTCGCCATTTATGAAATGCTTTCTCATCAGTGGTAACGAGGTCGTTGAAAAGCCTAATCCAACAACCAGACCGAGTTGCACAAGAGGTTGTCCGCGATCGAATATTCCTTTTAGAGACATCGCCATTTCATCCGTCAATCCTGCTTGTATCAGCCCATTGTAAACCGTGAAAGAATCAATAAATTGAAACAAAATCATAATACTACTTGTTGCAATTAATAAGCCACCCTCTGAGATTAAACGTCGCCCCATTTCACCATTGAACTTGGGTGAGAAGGCTTTAAAATAGTCGTTAAGTAATGACTGTTTCTTTAAATAAATCAGCAATACAATAGTTGCTGCTAATGCAGACAGCCAGGCTGAATGATAGGCATTAGCGCCCATGTTATAAACAGATCCGGGTTGTTTACTAAAAAGTAAAGCAGCTCCTAATAAAATCACAACACGAACGACTTGCTCGGTCACCTGCGACAAACTGGTCGGCATCATATCTGCTCGACCTTGGAAGTAACCTCGAATCAATGATAAAAATGGGAGGAATAAATAAAAGAATGAAACAGTTTGAATAGAAGAGGCAAGTTGCCCGTCTCCCATCCACCTCGCTATAACACCCGCTCCTCCCCATAAGATGGCAAACATTCCAATACCAATAATAAATAGCCAAGTATTGATTTGCCGCATCTTGCTTTGAAGTTCTATCTCATCATCCGCTTCTGAAACTACTTTAGAAATGAAAGCTGGTAGGCCATGAAGTGTAAACGCCACAGCCAAGCCATATAAAGGATACACTTGCTGATAGACATAAAATCCAGCATCTCCTGTTAAATTCTGAAATGGGACTTTGTAAATAGCACTTAATAGCTTAACGATAAACGAACTGAGGGTTAAAATGACGCCACCTCTGATCATCTTATCTAATGAGACCTCTTTATTCTCCATCCGCTATTCCTCGTTTTCTAAATCGGTTAGTTCTTTAACATCTGCTGACAATTGTTGTTCAGCTTTTTCTTTTTCACGTTCTTGTTTTGTTTTAACTTCTTTATCGTAAAACTCAAACACATTACGTACAAATTTAACAAGATGGCCTAACCACTCATAAGGATTCATCCCTTTAGATAGTTTAAAGTTCACACCTAACTGGTCTTCCATTTCTAAATCAACTTGCAGTGGAATGCCATCGAGCGCGCGGAATATTTCTTGAATTGGAATATTCTTTGTACCAACTGCTGTAAATTTAACCGCTACGACATCCCGTACTTGTTTGATTAATTCAATTTGAATCCGCTCACTATAGTGTTTAATTAAACCAACTGCGAGTAGATCATCAACCTCTTGTGGATAATCACCAAATCGGTCAATTAACTCATCTTGTAACTCTGTATATTCTTCTTCACCTGAAATTGAGCGCACACGTTTATATAACTCAATCTTCTGTCGCTGATCATTCACGTAAGTATCCGGAATATAGGCATCGACATCGATGTCCATTTCAACGGCCGTACGTTCTTCAACGTCCTCACCTTGTTTACGAGCAATAGCTTCTTGTAACATCTGTGAGTAGAGATCAAAACCAACTGAATCGATAAAGCCTGATTGCTGTTGTCCAAGTAGGTTTCCAGCTCCACGGATGGATAAATCACGCATCGCAATTTTGAATCCACTACCGAGTTCCGTAAATTCCTTAATGGCTTGTAGCCTCTTTTCGCTTTCTTCACTTAAAATTTTATTTTGTTCATACATAAAGTACGCGTATGCAATCCGGTTACTACGGCCGACTCGCCCGCGTAATTGATATAGTTGAGATAATCCCATGTAGTCTGCATCTTCAACCAATAACGTGTTAACATTTGGCATATCTACGCCCGTTTCAATAATGGTCGTGGTGACTAAAACATCATATTCTCCTTGAATGAAATCAAACAACACATTCTCAATTTGACGCTGACCTAAGCGACCATGAATATACATAATTCTGGCATCAGGTACGAGTTCTTGTATCGAGCTCACTCGTTGTTCAATCGTTCCCACACGGTTATGCAAGAAGAAAACTTGTCCTCCTCGAGCCATTTCACGCTCAATCGCTTCACGAATGACAAGAGCATTCATCTCTAACACGTATGTCTGAACCGGATAACGGTTTGCAGGAGGGGTCTCGATAACCGATAGGTCACGCGCACCCACTAAGGACATGTGTAAGGTTCTTGGAATTGGAGTTGCGGTAAGTGTCAGAACATCGACATCTTTTTTAATCGTCTTGATTCGTTCCTTGTGTTTTACACCAAAGCGCTGCTCCTCATCCACCACAAGTAAACCTAAATCTTGGAAATGCACATCCTTTGAAAGAATGCCGTGTGTTCCGATTATAATATCGATTTGACCTTTACGTAGTTTCTCTTTTATCTCATCGGCTTGTTTTTTTGTGCGGAAACGACTCAACATTTCTATTTCAACCGGGAAATCAACAAAACGGGCGATAAAGGATTCATAATGCTGTTGAGCTAATACGGTTGTTGGTACAAGAAATGCAACCTGTTTCCCATCGTTCACAGCTTTGAAGGCTGCACGCATGGCAACTTCTGTCTTTCCATAACCAACGTCGCCAACGACTAAACGATCCATCGGCTTGGCCTTTTCCATATCAATAGAGACTTCCTTAATCGAACGTTCTTGGTCGGGTGTCTCAGTATAAGGAAATGCCGCTTCAAACTCTCGGTAATACGAGCTGTCTTTTGAGAAAGCAAAGCCTTTTTTCGCTTCACGTTCAGCATATAGCTCAATCAGTTCATCTGCGATATCTTCTACTTGCTTTTGAACACGTGACTTCGTCTTAGCCCAAGTTGTTCCACCTAGTTTATGAATACGCGGTTCTTTACCTTCTGCAGACACATACTTTTGTAGGAGGTCTAATTGCGTTACAGGAATCATCACCCGGTCATTCTTTTGGTATTGGACGGTTAAATAATCTTGGTGAATCCCCTTTATCTTCAAGGTTTCCATGCCAATATACTGACCAATTCCGTGGTTCACATGAACAACGTAGTCTCCAGGGTTTAATTCACTGTAATTTTTAATGCGCTCTGCATTGGAAATATTCAATTGACGTCGTCGTTTTTTAACCGGTCGATTAAACATTTCTTTTTCGGTTAAGACTGCTATTTTTTCCTCAATTAATTCAAAACCGGTCTGTACCGTATAGGGTAAAATTTGGATCGTTCCTTCTACAACGTCATCTGTTTTCTGATGTATTTCAGCACTTAAGTTGAAATCTCTAAATGCACCCTGAATTTGTTTTGCTCGTTCATCGTTTTCAGTCATCACAACGACTGTAACGCCTTTTTTCAACCACGCTTCAATTTCAGTTTGAATGAGCGGCATTTGATCAAAGAAGTTCTGCATTTCACGATAATGGATATTGTGTAATGACGTGAATCGGATACTTCCCATTCCTTTTTGGAACATAGAGAAGTACACTTTCGGTTGCTTAAGACGATGTTGGTTTTCTAAGAAACTCTGACTCATCTCTTGCCCCGATAAGACTTTCTGATGGTTCATTTGATTCTCCATCCAGTCTGTTTCTTCTTCCTCAAGTTTATGGTTACTTTCTAAAATACGTGGATATTCATCATAAATAAGAATAGCCTCTTCTGGGATGTAATCCATAATCGTACTCGTTTCTTCAAATAAGAAAGAGTTATAATAGGCAAAACTTTCATGCCAATCCCCATTCTCCAATGCTTCAATAGCCGGCATTAAGTTTTGACCTAACGCATCCTTTGCTTCTTCGTCTTCTAATTTAGAATTTGTTTTTTCATAGGCTGATTTTAACCGCTCTAAAGCTTTATCCCAGTTTTCTTTCGGTAAGATTGCCTCTGTCGCTGGTGGAATGCTTACTCTCTTTAATTGATCTTTTGAACGCTGCGTATCAGCATCAAAAGAACGAATAGAATCCACTTCGATATCAAATAGCTCGATACGAACTGGATACTCTTCTGTTAGGGGATAGACATCGATAATACCTCCACGGACACTAAATTCTCCGGGTGAAGCCACGATTTGTTCTCTCACATACCCCATACCAACAAGTTGCTTAGTCATGTCTTCAATTTCAATGTCACTGTTTAAGTCAACCTTAATATGGGCTTGTTGGTAAATTTCCTTTGATGGTAATAAGCGACGTGCACCTGCTATAGGAATAATAATGATGCCACCGTCACCTGACAATAGAAATTCGAGCGCCTCAATTCGTTCAGCTTGTTCCTCAGGTGAAGCGACAGATAACTGAGCATGAACCATATCATTCACGTTATAAACAAAAAGTTTATCCTCATCGATAAATTCTCGTAAGTCGTTTTGCATTAGATTCGCTTGATGAACGTTCGGTGTAAAAACGATTATAGGTTCAACACGATCTTTTGCAATCATCGCTATTTGCATGGCTCTAGCGGAATGCGTTATGCCAGTTACTAATTGTGCTGAATCAGGAGTAATCCCACTCAGAACACGTTCAAAGTTATATTTTTCGGATAAAAATTGTAGCATTTTGGTCATGTGATACTACTCCTTTCGGTTGTTGTTACGATTTTTTTAATGGATGCCATGTTAATTAAACTCATTCATGGTTTCAAGAAACGTTTTGTCGTTGACCCAATATTTAATGGCATCGACTGATTCATGAATCGAACTTTTCATATCATCAACTGTATCTTTCGAAAATGGGCTTAGGACATGTGAAACAACATCTTGACTTGGAAACGGACGCCCCACACCTACGCGAATACGGTTAAAATTCTTTGTTCCCATATGCTGGATGAGACTTTTTACACCATTATGTCCTCCGTGCCCACCTTGTATACGTAAACGAATTTTCCCAACGGGTAAATCCATGTCGTCATAAATTATCACCACATCTTCTTCTGTTAGATCAAAATAATCCATCCATGGACGAACAGATTCTCCAGATAGGTTCATGAATGTTTGTGGTTTAACTAGAATAACCTTCTCTGTTCCAATGTTTCCTTCTGCATAAATTGATTTGAATTTTGTTTTATTAAAAGACAACCCTAAATTAGCTGCCAAAGCATCCAACACTAAAAAACCAATGTTGTGTTTTGTGGTTTCGTATTGTTTTCCTGGATTCCCTAAACCAACGATTAATTTCACATTATTCCTCCTGAAATGTACTGATGACATGAAAAAAATCTGGGTAAGTTTCCTCACCCAGTTTCTGTCATTATAATAGTTCGATTATAGCATATTCCACAATATTTTCATACGCGTTTATCTTGACTCTTAAGTGTCTTCTGTACAAATTAAAAAGGAGACAAAGAGTGCGCCTCTCTGTCTCCTCTATTTACTTTAAAGATTATTCTTCTGTTTCTGGTGTCGGTTCTACTTCTTCAATGATAACTCGTTCTGCACGATAGAAGTCTTCTTCTGCTACTTCATCACCAACTGCACCTAATTCATCCGGTGAAACACCAACCATGTAATCTGTATCTGCTGAAGGATTTTCAACTGTAAACTCTGTTTCAGGGTTGTTTTCTTCAACTTGTGTAATAACACCATCTTCTAATAAGTAAACATTGTATGCTTCGTGATCCGTTGTAATATCTACAGCAATAACTGCATCTTCACCTGTAGCGTACTGAACGATGCGTCCGTCAGCTGACCATGCACCTGGTACATAAAGACCGTACTCTGGGAATGCATCACCAGTATTCTCTAACGCGCGGTCCATTA
>DAIOTD010000027.1:3935-18666 GCA_036752205.1 Atopostipes sp. | reverse complement strand
ATTTTTTTATTTTACGACGGAGTAAGCTGTACCTTCTAATGCAGCTCTTAACACATCTTCACCAATGTGCTTATCAGCCGTAAGTGTTGCGGTCTTTTTATCTAAATCAATTTCAACATGACTGACGTTTGGTAGACCTGAAAATCTTTTCTCTACTGTATTTGCACAGCCACTACAAGTCATACCCTCTACTTTAACTTCTTGGTTCATTATGACATTCTCCTCTAGTCTATTTAATTATTTTGTTCTTTTTATTTATTTCTTTTTAAGCTTAGATGGTTCAAATCGTTTTAAACGTGAAGCATTAAGGACAACGGATACCGAACTTAGGCTCATCGCTGCCGCTGCAAACATTGGATTCAATAGCGGTCCACCAAATAAGTGTAAGATACCCATTGCGACTGGAATACCTAATGTATTGTAAGCAAATGCCCAGAATAAGTTTTCGCGAATATTCTTAATTGTCGCTTTACTGAGTTCAACTGCTGTTGGTACATCCATTAAGTCACTACGCATCAAGACGATGTCCGCTGATTCCATTGCAACATCTGTACCAGATCCAATCGCGATACCGATATCCGCTTGAGCTAACGCTGGAGCATCATTAATGCCATCTCCAACCATCGCCACTCTTAGACCTTCTGCTTGTAATTTTTCCACTTCATTTGCTTTATCTTCCGGTAATACTTCACTCAATACGCGATCAATACCAACTTGTTTCGCAATCGCTTGAGCAGTTCGCTTGTTATCACCTGTAATCATCGCCACTTCGATTCCCATTTGATGTAACTTCTCAATTGCTGCAAAACTACTTTCTTTTACGGTATCTGCTACTGCAATAATCCCTGCTAACTCGTGGTTCACTGAAATATACATCGGTGTTTTACCTTCTTCTGCTAGAAGATCTGATTTAGCCGATAGCTCTTCTAATGAAATACGATTATCCACCATTAACTTCTGGTTTCCTAAGAATAAGTGTTGGTTATTAATTTCTACTTCGATACCATGACCAGGAATCGCATTAAAAGACTCCGTGGAATAAAAAGTTAACCCTTTTTCTTCTGCATGGCGAACAATTGCTTCACCTAGCGGGTGTTCTGATCCAACTTCTGCCGTTGCGGCTAATTTTAGTAACTCCTCTTCATCAATGGCTGCTGTTGTGACGATATCCGTTACAACCGGTTGCCCTTCTGTTATCGTTCCTGTTTTATCAAAAACAATCGTATCCACTTTTCCAGTTGTTTCTAGGGACTCAGCACTCTTAATCAGAACCCCATTTTCTGCACCTTTACCAGTACCAACCATAATCGCGATAGGAGTGGCTAAGCCAAGTGCACATGGACAAGCAATAACTAAGACTGAAATGGCAATGGTTAACGAGAACGTTAAACTTTCACCACCAATAAAGAACCACCCTAAACCTGCTAACACAGCAAGAGCGATAACTACTGGTACAAAAATACCTGAAATACGGTCGGCCAATTTTGCGATAGGTGCTTTAGAACCTTGTGCATCTTCAACTAGTTTAACAATTTGAGCTAATGCCGTATCTTTACCAATTTTAGTTGCACGGTATTGAAAACTACCAGTCTTATTAATACTAGCTCCGATTACAGAATCATCCACTGTCTTTTCAACGGGAATACTTTCACCCGTTAACATCGCTTCATCAATGGCAGTCGTTCCTGAGATAATTGTTCCATCTACGGGTAATTTTTCTCCAGGTCGAACCACGATAATATCGCCAACCTGTACTTCATCAATACTAATTTCTTCTTCTTTTCCGTCACGCATCACTCGAGCTGTCTTAGGAGCTAACCCCATTAATTTTTTAATGGCTTCGGATGACTTTCCTTTTGAAACAGCTTCAAAATAATTTCCTAACGTAATCAAGGTTAAGATTACTGCTGCTGATTCATAGTACAGCATGTGCGCAAAACTACCGTCTCCTGTATACACCATGTAAGTGGCATATAAACTGTAAATGAACGCTGCACTCGTACCTAACGCAACTAAACTATCCATATTCGGATGCCCTCTAAAGAGCGTCTTGAACCCGACTTTAAAATAGTCAGCGTTTATAATCATCACGGGAAAAGTTAGAACAAGCTGAATAATCGCGTTCATTAGAGGATTAATTTGTGCATCCATGATTTCAGGGACAGGTAAACCAATCATTGGTCCCATGGATAGATAAAATAACGGGATAGTGAATAGAGCGGATGCAATAAATCTCTTCCATAAGCTATTGATTTGTTTTTCCTTTTTAGCTTGATCTGCATCGACTTGGTCTGCTGAATCAATTTCCTCATGTGCCTCATAACCAACATCTGAAACAGCTTTTGTAATATCACCAAGATTTAATGCGGTTGGGTCATAAGATACGGTTAATTTTTCAGTTGCCAAATTAACATTTGATAAGCTCACACCTGCAATATTTTGAACAGTCTTCTCAATCGTCTGAGCACATGATGAACAAGTCATGCCTTCTATATTCAATGTTCGTTTGATATCATTTGATACGACTTTATAGCCCGCATCAGATATGGCCGAACTAATGTCATTCGTTGATAAAACAGAGTCATCGTAATTTAAGCTCAATTTTTCAGTTGCTAAGTTTACAGCCGCTGATTCAACACCTGGTAATTTTTGAGCTGTTTTTTCTACAGTCTGTGCACAAGATGCACAAGTCATTCCTTCTATATTAAATGATTTAATCGTCATATTTAATCTCCCCATTTCATAGTCGTTAAGCAATGTGGCAATCGCACTGTCCGATTGCACACTGACATGGTACTTCAACAGGTGCTGTTTTTAATTTATCTTTTAGTTGATCCATCAGTAATCGAATATCTTCTTCGCTAAGTGTCGCTTCTTCAACTAATTGTTGAATGACTTTTCCATTTTGTTTATTACATACCCGTGAAAGAATTCCACCAGAAAAGTTCTGCATCGTATCTCTCTCATTAATATTTGCCGTATAAATAAACTTACGTCCTTCTTTTTTAGTATTTAACGCTTCTTTTGCAACTAAACGCCCAATTAATGTTTTAATGGTTGATTGTTTCCAATCCATCTTCGTTTCGAGCGTATCAATAACGTCTCTACTCGTTACTGAGCCATTTGCCCAAACAACGCGCATAATCTCCCATTCTGCTTCACTGATAGTAATTTGTGTGGGAACCATCATTTAAAACCCTCCTAACATTTTGTTGGTTATTATCTATTCGTTTACACTTGTAGTCTTATTCCACCTTTAGTTTACAACTGTAGACGATAAAAGTCAAGGACGAACGCTAAATCATTTAACTTTACTTCTATCAAGAGAATATCCTGTCATTGTAATCCTTTTCATATCAGACGAATGATATGCTACAATTAACTCGAATAAAATACAAAAAGAAAGAGCTTCTTCAAATTAATGAAGAAACTCTCTATACTTTCTATGGTCTTAAACCTTCCATACCAATCATCGCATCGACAGCATCCATTTCTACCATTTCAGGCGTTAAAATAAAGCTCTTCGGTACGTTTGCTTGTGATTCAAGTTGGGTGTGGCTATCAACCGATTCAGCTAATTCGTCTTTCTCAGATTTCTCAACTGTAAAATGATGTTTCTCACTTTGTAGTCGTTCTCTTAAAGCCGTATTTCGCAAGTTTTGCTGGGATTCAATACTGCGTAAAAAGGCTTCCGGTTCGCCAATAAGTGATAGTGACTTGCTTGCCCGAGTAATAGCTGTATACATAATATCTTTTTTCAACATCCGTCCATAACTAGACAAGAGCGGTAAAATAACGATATCATATTCACTACCCTGGGCTTTATGAATAGACGTACAATATGCCAGCGTAATTTTATTGAAGTTTGCACGTAAATACTCAACTTCGTTTCCCTCGAAATCAACTGTAATCAAATCCGATTTCACTTCTGTATACTTGGCTTTGGTAATACTTGTGATAAAACCCAGATCCCCATTAAAAACATTATTCTCAGGATCGTTTTGCAGTTGTAAAACTTTGTCCCCTATACGGTAAGTGGTATCGATATGTTTCATCTCCGTCCGACTCCCATCGGGGTTTGGATTAAAAATCTCTTGTAATCGTTCGTTTAACACATTAATACCTGCAGGACCTTTATACATGGGCGCTAAAACTTGAATCTCTTCAGCTGTATAACCTTTTTCCATAGCTTTTGATACGATAGTTTCTATCAACGGTACGGCTGTAGATGAGTTCGCCCGGAAAAAGTTTCGGTCTTTTTTCTTTTCCATCAAATCGGCCGGTAATCGATTATGCTTAATTTCATGCGCTAAAGGAATGATACTGGAGCCATCCCCTTGTCTATATATTTCTTTCAACTCTTTTTGCGGAATCATACCCGATTCGATCAAATCACGAAATACTTGACCAGGGCCTACAGATGGTAATTGATCTTGGTCACCAACTAGAATGACTTTCATTCCTTGTGAAACAGATTGGAACAAGCGATTCGCTAAGAAAGTGTCTACCATTGACATCTCATCAATAATGAGCAATTTACCATCTAATTGGTATTCACTATCCTCCATTAAGTCTTCATCATCCGCTGTCAGCCCTAATAATCGGTGAATCGTCGAAGCCGGTAATCCAGTCGTCTCTTTCATTCGCTTCGCTGCACGTCCAGTCGGAGCTGCCATTAAAATGGGAAAAGCTTCATCTTTATAAGCATAAGGATCGAGAGACAAATCATTTAACTCGGCAAACAAATGAACAATTCCCTGTAAAACAGTTGTTTTCCCTGTTCCCGGTCCACCTGTTAAAATGAAAATGGATGATTCCATGGCCTCTTTAATGGCTACTTTTTGCGAATCACCATATTCAATATCCAACTGTTCTTCTATATTTTTGATGTCTCGTTTAAATTGTTTATCTGAAATGGGCGTTTCATCCCCATCTAATAAAAATTCAATCGAGCGAACAATGCCCCATTCAGAATGGTAGATTGTCGCCAAAAAGTACCGGCCTTCTTCTTCATAAATCCGGCCTTCTTCACTCATTTCCTTTAAATTACTTTCAACCAATTCACGGTCAATTAAAAAGGAACGACTTCTTTCGAGTATAGCAATCGTTTTCTCAATTAAGTGGTTTTCAATCACATATGTATCGCCTGAGTCGCTGCAAATCGTAAACAAGGCATAATAAATCGCTGCTTGGATTCGCTCATCGGCATCCGCCTCTATTTCAAGATGCTCTGCAATCATATCTGCCCGGTTAAAACCAATTCCATCTATTTCTAAAATTAGTTGGTAAGGATTTTCACGAATGACTTCAGACGTTCGTTCTTCATACTTTCCATAAATACGGAAGGCAAGCGCATTATCAATCCCAAATCGATTCAACTGTAAAATGACCTTTTGCATGCCATATTCATTTGACAGGACTTCTTCTAACGTTTCTTTTTGTTTTTTACTCAGGCCAGGTACTTGATTTAAAACAGCCGGATTCTCAACAATTGAATCAATCACATTTTCACCTAAGGCATCGACTACTTTCTCAGCAGTTTTCTCTCCAATGCCTTTAAATTGAGAACTCGATAAGTAGTTAATTAGAGATTCAGAAGAAGATGGTTGACTCGTTTCATAACGGTCTACTTTAAATTGCATACCGTACTTTGGATGATTTGTCATTTCACCGTAAAACTTATAGCTCGCTCCTTCTTGGATTCGACCAAAGTTTCCAGTCATCGTAATTTCATCATCTGAATAATCTGAGTTCGTATCTTCTACTCCAATTAACATAACCTTATAAAAGTTACTAGGGTTGGAGAAAAATATGGCGAGTACTTCACCAGTCACATATAACTCTTCATTATCTGTTAAATCAAGACCTAGTTCTTCCACAATGATTCTCCTTCCAAAATAATATCACTTTCTATTTTACCTTATATTTAGGCAGATTAAAAGAAGCGGTTCAGCATCTCAACAATACCCTCTTCATCATTTGACTTCGTTACTTCATCGGCGATCTCTAGAATTTCAGGGACAGCGTTTGCCATCGCAACTCCTACACCAGCGAATTCAATTATCGAACGGTCGTTTTGGCCGTCCCCAAATGAAATGACATTTTCTGCTTTAATCCCTATTTGCGGTAAGAATTCATTTAAAGCATGTGCTTTGTCGACTCCAATATCTGTAAATTCAAAATAAAATGGTGTCGAGAATACACTTGTTGCTTGTCCGTCAAATGGTGCACTGATTGCTTCCCAGTTATCTGCTAAGTAATCCGGTCTTCCAGCAAGTAAAATTTTATTCAAAGGGCCTTTAACGACCTCATTAAAATCATCCACTTCTACCACTTTAAACGGTTTGACTGGCATGCGGGATTCATATTCTACAACGGATTTAATACCCGTTGGTAGTGGGTAGTCAATATCGTAAAATGCATCACTAACAAAGATTTGATCCTCAATAACAACCATTGGTACAACGTCAAATGCAGCAACATGGTTTAAAATATCTTTTGACAACTCTTCTGAAATTAACTGCTGGTAAACAAATTCCTTTGTTTTAGCGTCAAATACAGAGCTACCATTATAAGAAACAACATAGCCTTCATATTGGTCTAGTTTCAACTCTTCTGCAATATGCATCATAGCCGGTGTGGGACGACCCGATGCTAAAATGACTTTAATGCCTTTTTCTTGCGCTTCAATGAGTTTATCTCGTGTTAAAGGACTAACCACTTTTTTACTATTTAATAGTGTCCCATCTAAGTCTAATACAATCGCTTTTAAATCCATTATTGTGCACCATCCTAATTTTATTCATACCTCACTACTTTAAAACATATCACGAAAGGATTCAATACATACTCTGAATCAAAAAGAAAAACTCTGTTTGCAGATAAATCTACGAACAGAGTTTTAGATGTCTTTAAATGTATTGTAATTCTTTACCTTTTGAGAAAGCAGCGTCGATGATTCCGCCACCTAAACATTTATCGCCATCATATAGAACAATTGCTTGTCCTGGTGTGATTGCGCGAGCAGGCTCGTCGAATTCAACACGTGCTTTTGTTTGATTTTCGTCTAGATAAACAGTCACTGGTACTGCAGTTTGACGGTATCGGAATTGTGCTAATGCACGGAATTCACGTGGATAGTCTTTTTCTTCTGTAAATAAGAAATCAGAAGCGTCTAATGTTGTCGCATATAAATGCTCGTTTTCATAACCTTGGCCAACATATAATACGTTCTCTTCTAAATTCTTACCAATAACAAACCATGGATCGTTTGACCCATCCTTGCTTCCACCAATACCTAAACCTTTTCTTTGTCCAATTGTATAATACATTAGACCGGCGTGTTTCCCCATCACTTCACCGTCAAGTGTTTGCATTTCACCAGGGTTTGCTGGCAGGTAGTTGGATAAGAATTCTGTAAAATCTCTTTCTCCTATGAAACAAATACCTGTCGAGTCTTTTTTCTTAGCAGTTGCTAAGTTCGCTCGTTCTGCAATTTCACGAACTTCTGACTTTTCAATGTCTCCAAGTGGGAACATCGCTTTAGACAGTTGTTCTTGTGACAATTGGCTTAAGAAGTAAGATTGATCTTTGTTCGAATCTTTTCCTCTTAATAAATGTGAAACACCATTTTCATCTCGTTCAATTCTAGCATAGTGTCCTGTCGCAACAAAATCCGCGCCCAGCTCCATTGCATAATCCAAGAAAGCTTTGAACTTGATTTCTTTATTACACATAACATCTGGGTTTGGTGTGCGCCCTTTTTTGTACTCGTCCAGGAAGTAAGTGAATACTCGGTCGTGGTATTCTTTCTCGAAGTTTACTGAATAATATGGCACACCGATTTGGTCTGCAACTAAAGCGACATCTTTATAGTCTTCTGTAGCGCTACAAAATCCGTTTTCGTCCGTATCATCCCAGTTTTTCATGAAGATACCAATTACATCATAACCTTGCTCTTTTAAGAGTAAGGCCGTTACCGAAGAGTCAACTCCCCCACTCATACCAACAACTACACGTGGTTTTGAGTTTTCTTTCATTTTGTTCACCATCATTTCTATTTAGATTTTTCCTTGTTTCCAAGAAAAAATTGAAAATCTAATCGAATTTGAAGGTTCGAAGTTTCCAACGCCGTATATTATACGGTTTATCACGGTCAATTGCAAACCGATTAACCTGATAATTTCACTAATCAACGCAATTTTATCTTATAGAATCTTTTTTTATCAAAAAGAAAACCCAAGACAATTTTGCAATCGTCTTGAGTATTATTTTAAAACTTATTCAGCTTCTTGGAGAACGCCTTCTTGAACAAAATTCTTTAAGTAGAATTCTGCTAATTCTCGTTCTTCAGCAAGTTGGTCATTCGCGTATAAGTCTACTTTTCGCACACCATTTGATGCAACAGTAGAAATTGTTAGCTTCGTAAAGTCTTTAGAGACTGTAATTTTTAGTCTTGAAGCCGTTTTTGATCCTAATTTTGTAGACAATACTCGCTCGTATTGAAAATTGCCGTTCTTTGTTTCTGTAAACGCATTGTCGCGCATTGTATAACGTTTTGCATCAGGATGCACTTGATATTTTTTATCGCTTCCCGGTAAAGATGTTACATTTGACTGTGTCATATGTAAACTCCTTTCTCGTATTGTTAATACAATAATAGCACATTTTTGAATCATTGGCTATATTTTCCTTAAAGCGGTTTCTATCCGCCTATGTGGTAAATTTTGCAAGTAATTCAACCACTTGTTCGATTTCAGCCTCGGTATTTCCTAACCCAAAACTAAAACGGACAGAATGATTAATCTCTTCCGCCTCTTCTCCATACATCGCCACCAACACATGACTGGGTTCAATTGACCCCGCTGAACAAGCAGATCCGGCTGAAATGGCTACTCCGTTCAAGTCCATTTTAATTAATAGCATATCGGAACGGACACTTGGAAAATAAACGTTTAAAATATGCGGTAAAGATTTTTCTACATCGCCATTAATCGCATACTCAATGTTCAAATGGTTCAGACCTTCAATAAATGACGTCTTTAAATTACTTAAGCATTCGTAATTTTTTTCGCGTTTTTCAATATTTAATTGAATCGCTTTTTCAAAAGCTAAAATGGCTGGAATATTTTCTGTTCCGGCACGGTGCTCATTTTCTTGTGCACCACCTAATAATAAACTCGGAATATTTAAGCCTTCTCTAACATATAAAAAGCCAATTCCTTTTGGTCCATTCATTTTATGAGCGGACACACTAAGCAGGTCAACCCTTAATTCATTCACATCTAAAGAAACCGTTCCATATGCTTGAACCGCATCAGTATGAAAGGCTATTTCTTGATCCAACGACTCTAAGTATTCCCCCACTGCTTGTATTGGCATAACCGTACCAACTTCGTTGTTTGCATACATCATCGAAATTAGAATCGTTTCTGGTCGAATCGCATCTTTGACTTGTTCTAAAGTAACTTGACCTTTATCATTCACTGGTAAATAAGTCACTTCAAAACCTTTTGTTTCAAGGTATCGTAAGGGATTTAATACAGCTGGATGTTCAATGACTGTCGTAATAATATGGTTCCCTTTATCTGCGTAATGTTCTGCCGTTTTGAGCAGAGCCATATTATCGCCTTCTGTCCCACCACTTGTGATAATAATTTCTCGGGCGTGTGCTCCTATACTCTGAGCCATTGTCTGGCGAGCATAATCCACTAATACACGGTTTTTCTTGCCGAGCGTGTGAATACTTGAAGCATTTCCATAATTATTTGTTAAGGCAGTTGTCATCACTTCAATGACTTCTGGAGCCATCGGAGTGGTTGCTGCATGATCTAAATATATTGTGTTCGTCACATTCATCTATCCTTCTTAATAACTAAAGTCTGTTATGAGCTCTGGAAATAACATCGCTAAAACACCTTGAGATAAGCGGCGTCCTCTTCCTTCCGTCACATAAGCGTGCATATTCATTGCCGGGTTAAAATTCGCTTCGATACAAGAGTAACCTGGATTTTCCTTCGTACTTGCTAATTGATAGTCCGGGATGATTAAATCAATCCCCGTTACTTTCACATCAATTGCCTTAGCGATACCTTTTGCAATGTCATTATATGTTTCATGCATTTCATCTGTGAAATCAATCGAGTCGCCACCTGTTGAAATGTTTGAGTTCTCTCGTAAGAAGACTTGAACATCTTTTTCAGGTACAGAATCAAATGTATAACCTTGTTCTTTCAACATTAAAGTTTCTAGCTCACCCTTTTGAATGTAAGCCATTGGTGCACGGTGGTTCTCTCCACGTAATGGATCATCGTTTTTCTGATCGATTAACTCACTAATCGTCAACTCACCATCACCTACGACATTCGCAGGAATACGTAGTAACACAGCAGCCACTTCACCATTTAAAACGAAGAAACGATATTCTGTTCCAGCCACATATTCTTCAACTAAAACTGACTCATCTTCTTTAAATGCAATCTTTAATGCTTCTTCAAAGGACTCTTTACTTGGGGCATTTTTAAAAACTGAAATACCAATCCCATAGTTCGTCGATTTTGGCTTCACCACAATTCCATGGTTTTTATACTTTGTATAATCACCCAGTGCTTCTTCAAGCGTCTGATACTCATCCCCTAATGGCACTTTATACCCTGCTTTATGAAGAACCTTCTTTGTAACCGTCTTGTTTTCCATTAAGAAATGTGAAATTGTTGTATCATGACTCGTCATATTACCATTTCGGACGTACTCATAATGCCCTTTATGGGATAGCTTCAAGAACTGGTCTTGTTCATCTAAAACCTCAACTTCAATTCCATGTTGCAAAGCATCCGCTATTAATAATTGAGTCGAATGTTCCATACCCATAAACCCATTTAAGACATACGGACGATCCGTTGAAAAATGTTTGTAAGCTAAACCACGTTTGCGATTCGATTCTAGATAACCCATTTCATCAATCTCTTTTGCAACTTTTGCTGCTAAAGTTAATGAAGGGTCGATAAACTTCTCGCGTTCTGCTTTGACAATTTCTACATAGTCATTCGATGCGTCAATTTCATCAAGCATCTGTAACATAAGGTCCATAATCTTAATACCATGATCTTTGTACGCTGATTCTGAAAGTGGATGTTCATCTGAAGTCGTTAAGTTTCGTTGCTGTCCTTCTAGAATTTCATCTGTTGTGGCCTCCGAATCCAACCACACCATCAACATATAGAACATTTGGTAAAACAATCCTTGTTCAAAGGATAGCCCTAGTCGTTCTAGTGGATTAATATCAATCGATCGGAACTCAATATACTGCACACCTGAATGAAGCATTTCACGCAAAGCATCTCCTTTACCACGTAAGCGAGCGTTCCCGTAAAATTCACGTTCTTCTGACAAATGACCCGTCTCAACATATTCTTCAATGTCCGCCACATAGTCTGATACAGAATCATAACGCACAACGACATCATCGTGGTTATGGTAGCCAAAAGAACTGTTTCTCAAACTACGAACATAGCCTTCGGGTTTTGGTAAGTCTCGCCCAGATTTCGAATCAAAGAAATCTTCTTTTGCATAAGGACTTGCCCCAAATAAATAGAGTAACATCCATTCATACTTAAGGAAATTGCCAGCCAACTTCACATAGAGGTCGTTCACAAACTTAACATAGTCTGTCGTGTCAGTTTGAGCTTCAAAGACAGCTTTTAAGAATGCTTGACTAAAGGAAAAGTTCAAATGGATACCACTAATCGTTTGTTTTTTCTTGCCATAATGTTCCGCTAAATATTCACGGTATTGAATAGCATCTGGATCGTTGTAACGAATAATCGGGATTTCATCTTCCTCAGGTAAAATATTTGGCATACTGCTCGGCCAAATAAATTCGTCTTCTGGTAACGCACGATTCAAGACATCTTGAATACCTTCTAACCAGTTAAAGGCTTTTTTAACACTTGGTTGGACTGGCGTAACAATTTCTGGTTGAGCCTCACTGAAATCTGTATGAATATAAGGATGAAATAAACGATCTCCTAATGAGTGTGGATGATCCGTCATCGCTATTTGATTATTTTCGTCGGTTCTAAGACCTTCTTTTTCGATACCAATATTGGCTTCTAAGAATAATTTTTGTAAGTCATGTTGTTTAATTAATGCTTGTAAATTCATTGCTATCCCTCGTTTTCTACTATTCCATTCCTTAAAATAGTAACATAAATACACGATTAAGCGTATCAAATGAAACTACTAATACGTTTTCATTTCACGATAGGAACAAACGTTTTGTATTCATAGTTTTTTAACGGTTCACGTGCTATAATTAATAGGAATGATGTAGGAAAGGAGCATTCTTTTGAATCAACCATTAGCCTATCGAATGCGACCGACATCGATAGATGGGATCGTCGGTCAACAACACTTAGTCGGTGAAGGTAAAATTATTTGGCGTATGGTGAAAGCCAAACGACTTTCTTCAATGATATTGTATGGTCCCCCGGGAATTGGTAAAACGAGTATTGCGAGTGCCATTGCCGGCTCCACGAAATATGCTTTTCGCATGTTAAACGCGGGTACGAATACTAAAAAAGACTTACAAATTGTCGCTGAAGAAGCGAAAATGAGTGGGAGTGTTGTCTTACTCTTAGATGAGATTCATCGCCTGGACAAACCTAAACAAGATTTCTTACTGCCTCACTTAGAAAGTGGCAAAATTATATTAATTGGAGCAACTACAGAGAATCCTTATATTTCTATCCAACCAGCGATTCGGAGTCGTTCTCAAATTTTTGAATTAAAACCAATCAAGCCAGATGATATTCGAATTGCCCTAGAACGCACATTGACTGATGAAGAAAATGGGTTAGGTCATTTAAATATTGAATTATCAGAAGAAGCGATGTTACATTTCTCTCGTACGACAAACGGTGATTTACGCAGTGCGCTCAATGCCTTAGAATTAGCAGCGGAATCAACGGAAGCGGATGAAACGGGAACGGTACACATTCCTTTAGCTATTGCTGAAGAATGTTTACAACGAAAAGCTATGACGCATGATAAAGATGGTGACGCACACTATGACGTTATTTCAGCCTTTCAAAAGTCAATCCGTGGAAGTGACGTACACGCTGCATTACATTATCTTGCTCGTTTAGTTGAAGCAGGAGAATTACAGATTATCTGTCGTCGCTTAATGATTATTGCTTATGAGGATATCGGATTAGCTAATCCAGCTGGTGCTGCTCGAGCCGTTACGGCTGTTATGGCTGCCGAAAAAACTGGGTTCCCTGAAGCGCGTATCCCACTTGCCAATGCCGTAATCGAACTTTGTTTATCTGAAAAATCAAATACTGCCTACTCTGCTTTAGATGCTGCATTAGCAGATGTTCGAGCTGGAAAAGGTTCAGCTGTTCCTGATCACCTGAAAGATGCACACTACCAAGGCGCAAAAGATTTAGGACGAGGTGTCGATTATAAATACCCACATAGTTATGATGATGGCTGGGTTAAACAACAATATTTACCCGACACTTTAATAAATGCGAAATATTACACACCAAAACCATCGAGTAAATTCGAAAGCGCACTAGCAAAGCAATACGAGAAATTTCATCAAGATAAATTATGATTTTCAGGTTTTACACTTTACTTTTTACAACAACTGAGCTATTATAACTTCAGTAGTAAAAAGCGTTTCCAAGAAACGCAAGCCCTTCCTTTTTGACACTCAAATGGGATTGTGCTATGATTTACTTAAGAAATGATATCTGATGTGTACGCGATACCTATAATGCGTGAACCCTACAAGTAATTATGATAAGGGATCCTAATAAGATAGATGAAGACAAGCCTTTTCACTTGGAAGTCAGACTCTAGCTTTGTGGAGCCCACCTGCAACTAGCGGGTTCTAAAGTAATGGGTAAACAAACGGCACAATCGGATATCTTTTTTAATGATTACCTATGTAAGCGCTTACTACTTTTGTTATTATCAATGAGTAGAGCTTTATCTTAGGAGGGGTAAAGATGGCAAGTAAAGAATATACACGTGTGATGGTAGCAGTAGACGGATCGAAAACTTCAGAAATAGCCTTCAAAAAAGCAGTTGATATAGTCGCTAGAAATCAAGGAAAGTTATATATTGCACACATTGTAGACACTCGAACCTTACAAGTTTTCCCTCAATATGAACGCCCTCTAAATGGATCAGACTTTTTAAACCAACAATCAAACGCCGCAAAACAAACCTTAGATAAATATAAAGAATGGGCAGAACAACGTGACGTAACCGATATTGAAATTATTATAAAAAATGGCTCTCCTCGTACAGAGCTAGCGGATGTCCTCCCAGAAGAATATGAGATCGACTTACTTATTTTAGGCGCAACCGGTTTGAATGCGATTGAACGAGCATTTGTTGGATCTGTATCTCAATACGTCGTGCGCAATGCACCTAGTGACGTACTCATTGTACGTACAGATGACTCTGTAGATAATGAACCAATTGATTAATTATAGCGGATTAAATAGATCCTACTTTCATAGCTGAAGGTAGGATTTTTACATTTCTCAGACTAAAATACTAAGAATGCAAAAATTTATTATGCGAAGAAAAACTCGCTTAGCTCATTTCACATCTTTATCGTTTTAGAGAGCAAAATTTCAGTAAAAATCGTCTTGCATCCTTCAAATCCAAATTCGTACCCGCAAGAATCGTCTTGCATCCTCCAAATCCAAATTCG
>DAIOTD010000027.1:0-3835 GCA_036752205.1 Atopostipes sp. | reverse complement strand
GTCTTGCATCCTCCAAATCCAAATTCGTACCCGCAAGAATCGTCTTGCATCCTCCGATTCTATTTCTAAGGATGTAAGCCATACAAATTGAAGAAAAAAAGACCAATCCATTATCTGATTGGTCTTTCGTGTTTCTATTAGTTGTCTAAGTTTTTGAAGTGCTCTACGTCACGAGCAATCACTAATTCTTCGTCTGTTGGAATTAAGATTACTTTTGTTTTTGAGTCTTCTGTAGAGATAATACGCTCTTTTCCACGTACATTGTTTAACTCTTCATCTAATTCAATTCCTAAGAAGTTAAAGTTTTTGATGATGTTTTGACGTGTTGCTGGTGCGTTCTCACCAATACCGGCAGTGAAGACAATTGCGTCTGCACCTTCCATTTTAACCATGTATTGAGCAACGTAGTTACGTACACGGTCTTCGAAGATACGTAATGCAATTTCTGCACGTTCGTTACCTTCTGCTTCAGCTGACTCTAAGTCACGCATGTCACTTGAAACCCCTGAAATTCCTTTTAATCCAGACTCATTATTCAAGATATTGATCATGTCTTGAACATCTGTTAACTCTAATTTATTCATTAAGTAAGGAATTAATGACGCATCAATATCTCCTGCACGAGTTCCCATTGTCACACCTGCTAATGGTGTGAAGCCCATTGATGTATCAATTGATTGACCATTTTCAACTGCTGTAATTGATGCACCATTACCTAAGTGACAAGTAATAATTTTTAGGTCTTCTAATGGTTTATCTAACATTTCAGCCGCGCGTTCTGCTACGAATTGGTGACTTGTTCCATGTGCACCATATTTACGAGCATCAAAGTCTTCGTAATATTCGTATGGAAGACTATATAGATAGTTAACCGCTGGCATTGTTTGGTGGAATGATGTATCGAAAACTGCCACACTTGTGATATCTGGTAAAACTTTTTTGAATGCACGGATACCTGTAACGTTCGCAGGGTTATGTAAAGGTGCAAGTTCGTTTATGCTTTCGATTTGTGCAATTACTTCATCTGTAATTAAAGCAGATTCACTAAAGAGTTCCCCACCAGCAACTACTCGGTGTCCAACACCTTCGATTTCGTTGATGTCAGTTAGAACACCTAACTCATCTAGTTTTGCAAGTAAAAGTTCTACCGCAACTTGGTGGTTATTGATGTCTAAAACATCTTCATATTTTTTGCCTTCACCATATTTGATTGTAAAAATTGAATTCTCCAATCCAATTCTTTCTACAATTCCTGATGCAATTGTTTCTTCTGCTGGCATTTCGTATAATGTCCATTTTAGACTTGAACTACCTGCGTTAATTGCAATTGTTTTTGCCATGTGTATTCTCCTCAATTTTCTATTTTATATTTTCTTGTTTCCATTTTGTTATTTCACCTAAAAATGATTTCATCGCATCTAAATTCTTGAAATCAGGTGCATTACTAAATAATACTTCACTCACTTGGTCAGCATGATCCCCTTTTTTCTGTACAACAAATACAGATTTACGAGAGTTTTCATTCGCGAATATTTCACGCGGAAGTTGAATAACGGCCTGCATGTATCCGACCTCTTTTAAGTAATTAGCGAGTACCGAGAATTTTTCATCACTGAATGCATTACTTGGGAGTAAGAAGAAACCATAACCACTGTCTTTTAAATAATTCATCGATTGTTCGATTAATAAATAATGACTGTATGACTTTTCATCTTTCTCCGTGAAACGTGTTTTATAATCTGTAATTGTTTCCACTAAAGGATAATAACCAATTGGTAAATCGGCTACTATAACATCAGCTGGTTGAACAAGCAGATTTTCTAATGCATCTTGGAAATATAAATCCATTGGTGTCTGCTGAAATGTTGAGTTGGTTGATGCTAAAGAAAGCATCAATTCGTCATTATCAACACCAGTTAAAGCTATTTCACGGTTAGGTGCTTGCTTTAAAAAATGATGGATAGTGAGTAACAAATTCCCTGTCCCAACGGTCAAATCCGCTAAGTGAATATTTTCTTGCGGTTCAGCAATGATTTCAATTAAATAAGCGATGAGTGAACCGATTGAATCAGGCGTCATTTGGTGATTTGGTTGAATATAATCTTCTTTAATCCCTCGTAAAATAGCTAATTGCATAGCTTTACGAATAGTTTCTGGATCAAAGTCTTCAAGATCAACTTCATCATAATGAGCTTGTAGGTCTCTAACAACGTCATCGGATAAAATACCGTCTTCGTTGTAAACAGATCCCTTATCAATCAAGTTTTCAGCGCTGTGAATTAAAGACTCAAGATATGGAGTATCAAGAGTTTTTTGTAAAATTTTAGTTGAGTTATCTAGCGTGTGAAACAAATCTATAGCAGTTGTCTTCACGATATATCTTCACACCTTTTCTATATTTCCTAAAAAAACGTCTACTTATATATTAGCGTATTCAGGAATTAACAACAAGTAAAGTTGACTAAAAAAGACCACATCTCGTAATTTCTTCGAAATGTGATCTGATTTTTATTATTTAGTTAGTTACTGGGTATACAGACACTTGTTTCTTGTCACGTCCACGACGTTCGAATTTAACAATTCCATCAATTTTCGCAAATAATGTATCGTCTCCACCGCGACCAACGTTGTTACCTGGGTAAATTTTAGTACCGCGCTGACGGTATAAAATAGAACCACCTGTAACGACTTGACCGTCACCAGTTTTCGCGCCTAAACGTTTTGAGTGAGAGTCTCGTCCGTTTTGAGTAGATCCTCCACCTTTTTTAGTCGCAAAAAATTGTAAGTTCATTTTTAACATGTTAGTTGCACCTCCATCACTTGTAAGCTACTTTTTTAGTTTAAAATATCGTTTTTAGATACGGAGATATACTCTCCATAAGATTCTTCTATATCAGATAGAGAATAAAAAAGTGATGCGAGTAGAATTTGAACTGTATGCTGTTTGCTTTCATTCGAAATCAAAGGCAACGTCAATTCGAAATATCCGCCCTCTTCTTCATTCATAACAATGTCAGGTTTAATATCCGCTAAACGCGTAATATTATTCGCTGTGCCAAGCGTCAAGGCTGAGACAGCAGAACACACTAAATCATGGCCATAGGGACCTGATTCTGCGTGACCTGAAAGAGTATATTTAATATATTGTTTATCTTTAAAATCAAATTGTGCATAAATCATTTAATCACTTCTTATGCGTTGATTTTCGAGATTGATAATTTCGTGTATGGTTGACGATGACCTTGTTTACGGTGAGAGTCTTTACGACGTAAGTAACGGTATGTCGTTACTTTCTTCGCGCGACCGTGTTTAACGATTTCCGCTTCAACACTTGCTCCGTCTACAAATGGCGCTCCGAATTTAGATTCGTCTCCACCAACAAATAAAATTTCGTCAAAAGTGATTGTGTCACCAGCTTCTCCTGGTAATTTTTCAACGTAAATTTCTTGTCCTTCTGAAACTGAGAATTGTTTTCCACCTGTTTTGATAATTGCGTACATATTTGTGCACCTCCTATTATGATAGTATCTAAGACTCGCCGATGTAAGTGGCATTTAAAAATGCGCTTTGGACTTAACTACGAGCGGTTGTAGATGTGGGTAACACAAATACAACACAAGGTATTATACCAACATTTAAACTCAACGTCAAACACAATTTGAAATTTAAAAATCTTTGTTTTTCTAATAGCTTTCTTTTGTTAAAAGATAGTTGGAAAAGCTTGTTAGTTCTATACTCTCCACTGGTCAATCGATACATTAAGTTGAAAGCAGAACTATCGCTGCTTTAAATCGTCTTATTTCAGCATTTAAAAATAAAGGCTCCCGTATCGTAA
>DAIOTD010000026.1:0-18911 GCA_036752205.1 Atopostipes sp. | reverse complement strand
GGTTTCTGATTCGCCTCTATCTGTTCGTTCATTTCGTCTACAACCTGCTTTATCTATACATAAATGATTCAGACTACAGGATTTCTCTCTTTGATTTATATAAGTACAGTTTTTAAAAATAAGAATCTTATCACTTGTGATACGTTTCCCCGTATCAGTTGTCACTGCGGTTTTTAATCGCAATTGAATCGTTACGGTTTCCTTATCTGCTTCAGCTATTTCTTTTACTTTATTTTAACAATAAAGAAGAGTCAACGTATTTTAAACTCACGTTGACCCTTCCTTAAAATTCAATTAAATACTGTTTCCTTTTCTTTCTGAAACCTAAAACAGAACCAATAGATAGGGCTAGTGCTCCTAAAACACTAGTTATTGTTGTACTTGCTACCCCTGTTGGAGGTAAATCTTGATCTTTAGGTTCTACAGTAACATTTGCTGCATCTGTGTTATTTGGCTCTCCTGGGTCCACTGGTTCTTCTGGGTCCACTGGCTCTTCTCTTCGAGGGTCTATTTTAATTTTAGTGGGACGATTAAAAGCCAGCTGTCCAGCCACCATCCGCAACAATAATTGAACCGTTGACGAATTTTGAGTTGTCCGCACCAAGGAATAAAGCCACTTCTGCAATATCTTGTGATTCTCCTGCTGTGGGAATCACACCTTGTGTCACTTTTGTACGACTCGCGCCTAACTCACTGACCTCGCCCATTCCGGAAGAGATATTTGTCATAACAGCACCTGGAGCGATACCATTTACTCGAATATTTTTTTGCGAATACATAAAGGCGGTGTTCTTCGTCAAAGCGACAACCGCATGTTTTGAAGCGCCGTACGCTACACCTGCGTGCGCACCATTTAAACCGCCTGTTGAAATGGTATTGATAATATTTCCAGCTAAATTATTTTCTAGCCAGTAGTTGACCGCCGTGCGCATAGCACGCATCACACCTTTTGTGTTCACATCAAAAATTCGATCCCATTTTTCATCCAGAAACAGCTTTCGCCCCTTCTTCGTTGAAATCCGCTAACACCACTTTCGCGCCTTCTCTTGCGTACGTTTCAGCAATGGCTTCACCCATTCCCGATGCTGAACCTGTTACAATCGCTACTTTATCTGTTAATTTGCCCATACTTGTCCTCTTTGGTCTAATTGTGAAATCGATAACAATGTAATTATAAAATAAAACCTTTTACATATCAAATATAAATGTATAATTGTCAGACAAAAACTCCACTTTAGTTCGTTTATATAAAACGATTTTTTAGAGGAGCCCTTCATGATAAAGCATACTGATATGTAACTTTACGTTTTTGGTTGTGTATCTTTGGCAAACATATCCGTTATTAATTGACTAATTGCTTTAAAATCTAAATTTTTCCAATCCATATTCTTCTCTACAAATTTAGATAATCCAATAATTTTTTCAACAAACTCTTCAGAAAACTGCTCATCAAAGACTTTATTAATCCATTCGTTATCAGAGAGACTTTCTTCCCCTTTATATACCTTTTCAAATATATAAATAGATCCTTGCCCAATTGCAGCTACAATAGTACCTGCCACAATAGCTTGAATCACACTTGCACCAATTCTCAGCCCTGGTACAGCTTTTAACGCACCTACTGCTTTTTTACCTATAGCACCAATTGGAATTACAAGCTTCAGAGTCTTTTGAAACAGATCTATCTCTTCTTTATTAAACTCATACAGCTTTGCAAGTCTGTTAATTAGTCCTACCTCAAGAGTTGAGAGTAATAGTGCATCCGCAACAGGAACTGGTGCAGCTCCAATACCAACCGCTGCCCCAGTAGATACACCAACGAGACTATAAGCAAGAGCTCTTTTTCTATTGAGTTTAAACTTATTTAAATCATTTGTGGCCGCTTGTCTTCCTTCAGGCATGAGTTCATTTGTTAAATCGATTAGTTCAGTAATTCCTTCTGGAGGTGCAAATGCTGTTTCGTTAATAGTAAAAGTTGAAGCGACAACTGGAATGGTAGCTCTTGGTTTCCTTTTTTTCTTTTCAAATGCCTCTATTACCATTTGTTTATTTTCAATTCTATCTGGTTCTGAATAGGATTTTGTAATTACGACAATAATAGGTACTGTTTTCCACATTGAGGTAGCTCTCAATAAACTATTAATTGTTTTTGGAAATAATTTACCCGCTGTTCCATCCACGCAGAACCAGATACAATTAATTTTCCGATCCTCCTTTTCCTCATCAGAAGTTCCTCTTGACCACTTTCTTACCGAGTTAATCGCTCTCATTTCTTTGATAATTGACGGTTCAAACCCTACTGTATCAATAATTCGGAAAGGCAGCTCCTTATTCTCAAAAATTTCTAATCTCTTAGTGGTTCCTTCTGTTCCAAAACCAGTTTGAGCCACATCTTCTCCAAGAACTGCATTAATCAACGTCGATTTTCCAACACCAGAATTTCCAATAACTAAGACATTACCATGTTCCATATTACTTCCTCCGTTCTACTATAAGCCTTGTAATTTTTACGAAGAGGTTAGATTAGTAATTTTCAGGCACTTTAATATTTAATAAGAAAACGCTACCCTTTTGTATTTATTTCATTATATCACAGTGCTGTCAACAATTCTGAATATTCCTAATGGTTCTTCATACTTCATAAATTTGCTATCTATTGGAATACCTGATTGAATAAACATGTCTGAACTTTCATTGACCTCTAAAGAACTGATTTCGAATGGAAAATTAATTGGTTTAGTCTCTGCGTAATTATCTGTTCTTAATTTTATAGCCCTAAAATACATACAGGAATTTTTTCCAATATTTTTTATTGTTAGTAGTTTATTAGAAATTTTCACTTTACTGAAATACTTTTCGGGTGGCCCATCACCTCCATTTATAAAACCATATGGAAAGAATGAGACTCCTCCATTATCATGACCTAAATGAGATTTTTTACTGTATTAGCTAAATCATATTTTATATACGGTAGTAATTGTAATCTCTTATCTTCTTTGAATGCCTCTTCTTGTTGTCTTAATTGTATCTTTATCATTTTATTATTATGCCTTATGGTTAAATAAATTCCTAGAATGGATACCACAGATGTTAAAATCGCAGAAAAAATTGCTATGCCCCATTCTGAAGATATATTCTGGATAAAATCAGATACACTCATCTACTTGTCTTCCCTCCTACATGATATATGTTGCAAGTATATTATTCTTTTGCCTTAAAAAGTATGAAATACTTTTTTATTCATTAACCAAAGTCGTATCAGATTGTGCGGTAGTTCTACGAAAAACCTCACTTATTTGTGGTAAGGCTCATTCCGCATGATTCGAAATGCTCGATAGATTTGTTCAATCAGAATTAATCGCATCAATTGATGTGGGTAGGTCATTTTACCAAAGCAAACTTTTGTATCCACACGCTGTAATACTTCTTTACTCAATCCGTGTGATCCTCCGATAATAAACACAAAATGACTACTGCCGTAGGTCATCTCATTTTGAATATGCTCCGAGAATTGTTCGGATGTAAATTGTTTCCCTCTTAAATCTAAGGCAATCACATGTGCGCGATCTGGAATTTTTTCTAAAATACGTTGCCCTTCTCGTTCTTTTACCTGAATGATTTCTGCATCACTTAATTCATTTGCAGCCGGTTCATCGGGCACTTCAATGATTTCCACAGGTGCATAACTCTTCATTCGTTTTGCATATTCCTTAATGCCGTCTTTCAAATACGTCTCTTTTAATTTTCCAACGCCGATAATTGTAATATTCATAAGTCCTCCTAAGTTATCCACAAATTCGTGCATAGTTATCCACATATGCACACATATAAAATCGTCATATTTTGTTCCACTGGATAGAATCAGGTGTTTCACAAGAACAAAACGCCTGTTCGACCAAAGTTACCCACAAGTTGTCCACAGGTTTCTGTGGAAGTCCACTCTTCTGTAAACCTTATCATGACAGTGTTATGTGTTGGTTTAATTCCTTGTTATTTGAGTTACCCACATATTTTATTCTATTTTGTGGATAACTATATTGTAAAAAGCTGATACTTATACACTTTACACAGAATTGTCCACAGGTTGATAAAAGTTAAACACATTTGCAATACTTTTCCAGTGGATAAACTCATTATTTACATTTTATAGGATATATCCTAATTTTCATAGCTGTGGATAAGAAAAGACCTCAGAAAGTAGTATTTCACTAATTCTGAGGTCTTTTTATCTTTATATATTTTAATTTGCTGCTTCAAGCGGAAGATCGATGACACGTGGTTCACCATTTCGGTATAGTTCAACCTTTACGGATGTATCTATTTCACTTGTGTAAAGAATTTGTCTTAATTGAACGGTGTTATCCACTTCTTCACCATCAAAGCTTACGATAACATCACCTGGTTGGATACCGGCTTCTGCTGCTGGACTACCATTTTCAACACGGGAAATTAAAATACCATTTTTAACATCATCTGGTAAGTTTAAGTCTTCTGAGCGTTGAACACCAGAGATTAAGGACAAGTCAATCATCGTGATGCCTAAATACGGGCGTGTAACTTCGCCATCTCGCTCTAACTGATTGATGATGTATATGGCATCATTACTTGGAATTGCAAAACCCATTCCTTCAACTGTTGCTGATGATATTTTCATTGAGTTGATACCCACTACTTGGCCTGCAATATTTACGAGTGGTCCTCCAGAGTTACCTGGATTAATGGCAGCATCGGTTTGAATAGCAGTCATTTCCCAATCCGGTTGACCATCGCTATTGGTATCTACCGGAACCGTACGTCCAACTCCTGAAATAATACCAGAAGTTACCGAAGAGGCAAATTCAGTTCCTAATGGCGAACCAATTGCAATCGCGGGTTCTCCGACAGTTAAATTATCTGAGTTACCAAACTCTAACGCTGTGTCGACATATTGAGCATCAATAGAGAGTACCGCTAAATCGGTCCATACATCTGATCCTTCAACCTCTGCCGGTACGCGTGTTCCATCTTGTAATAAGACATCGACTGCATCAGAACCTTCTACTACGTGGTTATTCGTGAAGATGTAGGCACGGTCATCTTCAATTTTATAAACTGCTCCACTACCTGTTCCCGCTTGTAGAAATTCATCTTCATCTGTTTGCCCACCATAAAAACTTGTCCATGATTGATAATCATTTCGTCTTAAATTAATAATGGATACCACACCATCATTTACTTTTTCAACAGCTTCAGTAATTCCACTAGTGACGTTTACTTCTACGTTGGATACTGTGATTTCTTGTGATACTCCACCATCTGAATCTGTTTCTGTCGTACCATCATCCGCTAGCTGTCCACAACCAACCAGTGCGATAGAAGCAATAGATACTGCTAAAAAGTTCTTGATGTATTTTGTTTTCATTTCTTACACTCCTAAAGTTTAATTATTCAATTTCTATCATTCAATTCGGTCAACATATTATATTCTCACATAATAATGTGAAGAGACTTTGAAAAAAAACTTAAATTTATAAAGTTATTTTAACATGGATAGCCTAAAAATACTGAAACGACCAACTCTCATAAGAAAGTTAGTCGTTTATCTGCTGTTATTTAATGATTATAGTCTAAAGATTGATTGCGCTTCATCTGGATCCGTATCCAGTAAGTAAAACTGATCATCTACACCCATATCTTTACGGATCAAGACTTCTTTTACAGTTTCATGCGCTATGGCCTTCATATTATTCTCTTTACTTAAATGACCCAAGTAAATACGCTTTGTTTTATCACCAATCATATCCGTCAATGCTAACGCACCGTCTTCGTTTGATAAGTGCCCTTTATCGCTTAAAATACGCTGCTTTAGACTCCATGGATATTTCCCCATACGTAACATAGAAACATCATGATTACTTTCCATTAGGTAGGCATCGGCGTTTCTAAGCATACCGCGCATACGATCATTCACGTACCCTGTATCCGTTAGAATAACAAACTGTTTATTATTCTTTTGAAACATATAAAACTGAGGATCTATCGCATCATGTGAAACACCAAAGCTTAAAATGTCAATATTTCCAATTGTCTTAGATTCTTCTGTTCCAAAAAGATACTTCTGTTCGGTTTTTAACTTCCCTAATTTAGGTGTCATGGCTTGCCATGTTTTTTCATTCGCATAAATATCTAAATCATATTTACGGGCCATGATACCCACACCTTTAATATGGTCAGAGTGCTCATGGCTAACTAAAATTGCATCTAAATCTTCCGCTTTGCGGTCAATTTGTTTTAATAATTCATCTGTTTTCTTACCAGTCAAACCACAATCTACAAGTAATTTTGTAGTATCTGACTCTACATAAATCGCATTACCTGAGCTTCCACTAGCAAGAATGCTGATTTGTAAATCATCTGTCCTATTTTGATTTGATTGTTTTAGTAAATTCAATTCAAAAATCCTTCCAACATCTTATATTCATAAAGAAAAGTTATGCATTCGCATCTTCTTCATCATTGGATGTTTCTTATGCGCCATTTTCGTTGCCATCTCCATTGTTATTATCGGTTGGGCTAGAAGTTGGCTGCCTAATGATTGTACCATTTACAGCATCAACTCGAAAGATATTTCTTTCTGTTGAATGATTGACTGTTATCAGCCAAGCTGGGCTGTACATGCTCAAATCTTCTAAGTGTAAGGCTCTTCTATAGGTTAATATCGGTAAATCAACTGTTGATCCTTGACGGAGTTCATTGTTTAAAAACAAAATTTCAATTGCTCGTGTTCCGCTAATCAATTGCAGTTCACTACCTTGTCTTGTTCCCGTTCCGGCATAAGTTTGCTCATAAGAAATAATATTACCTTGATCATTCACAAAAAATGAAATTTCTGATGTGCCATCCGCTATTGGTATCCCATCTACAATTTGTTGATACACAAAACGATTTCCTTCTTCTTCAAAATGAAGATAACCATATTCAGTTCCATATAGCACCATTTCAGAGGCGACTGTTTCATTAAGCAATGATATGTCTTCTTCTGTAAAGCCTGTCTCCGCATTTCCTTCTAAAACGAGTGGGTTGGAAGGGAAACTGCGGTAATAGACACCTTCACTATCTATCGTTCCAGTATGAATCTCTGAGACTTCTAAAGCATCCACTAAGTCGTTATTCTCATTGATTTGTAAGGAATAGACTTCGAGATTCTCGGAATCTGTTTGGGATATGTCAGAAGGTAGTTCGATATTTGAATCTGCCATATTCGCTAAAATATCACTTGATGGTTGTGAGCTCGTATCCTGGATATCTTCACGATTAAGCACGCCAATAAGCAAGTAGATATTTAACAGGCCAAAAGTTAGGATGAAAATTCGCGCTATTCGTTTAAAATCCATAAGCTCTTTCCTCCTGTTGATTCAACAAGTCTTGGTAAGACACCCAAGTGCCTGATATCTTGATATACCATTCCGGTGTAAAATTAACGACCTGATTATTTTCAATGCTGTCGATCCATGTATAACCAATTGTTATGTCTTCAATATTATTAAACGTTTCAAGTGATACGTTATTTTGGATATCTTCTAGTAATTCTGTCCCTGCAATCAATTGTCTTTTTTCGCCTTCCGCATCTGTTTCAGGAATCGCAATAGGCGTGCGGATAAATCGGAGGGGTAACTTCAAATGTGTTACACCACTCTCCACAAGGGATATGTCGGTGACACTTTCATAATCAAAAGAACTAAAGACTTGTATACCATCTAGTTCACGGCGAAAACTAATTGTTTCTGTCGCTTGGTTATAGTTCGCTAAAACAACGGTGTCTGCCCAGTTTTCAAATCGATTTACTTGTTCAAAACTGCGTACATATCTTGTTGTCGCGTCTAACTCGCCCGGTTCAGTTATTTGACGCAAGTAATTTAATGTTTCTGTATTATCATTAATACTGACTTCTTTCGTTAAATCAATATATCGCGTGATATTCCCATTGGAACGCGGATCAACTAATGACGTATCCGGGAAAAAGTTATTTATATATACTTGATTAGGTAATTGATCAATCACATAGCTTTTATATGAGATGTCAACTGGATTGGTCGTGATATAGATAATATTCTTATCAACGATGTAAGGGATTGCCTCTACATAAGGTAAGTTATCCTGATTTAAAAAAGGTTCAATATTGATTCCCTGATTTTCAACGACTGAAGCAACATGGAATATTTCAGTATTTGTATTGTAGAAGTAAACTTGACTTCGATCATTCACGTTCACAAGCATACGATTAAAAAATGTGTTTGCCGCATCTCGTGACAAGTTATCAAAGGTTTGTTCAATAATCCCCAAAGGTAATTCCTCTAGATAAATAAACTCTAGCCAATCACCCGTTGATAATTCTTCTAGATAGGCATCATAGCCTCTCAATTCAGAACGGGTCAATTGGTCGAAGAGCATATTCTCAAAGGTTTGATTCATTAGGTTGCGCATAGGATACGTATGACTTGTAAGAACGATATCTTCATTATCGCTTCCATGTAATACAACTTCTACCGGTCGGAATGCATCCGCTTGATGATGATTAACTGTCGATGCGGCTGTTCTTGTCATTTGACTACTTAGGCTTTCATCATTCATTGTTCGACCGGCTGTCCAAAGTCTGTAAGTTAAGAAGAAGCTTAAAATAACTAGAACAGTAAGTGTGCCGTTACGTAAATGTTCTCGGTTTATTCCCATCCCCACTCCTCCTCTTCATACGGAATATAAGGGAGTGTAATGTTAAAGGTTGTTCCTTTTCTTTCTACACTTTCTGCCCATATTCGACCACCATGTTGTGAAACAACTTCGCGACTTATAGCTAAACCTAAACCAGTACCACCCATAGCTCTAGATCGTGCACGATCCACTCGATAGAATCGTTTGAAAATATCGGCTAAGTCTTCCTGTGGGATACCAATACCTTCATCCTTAATTGAGATTTGAACTTCGTCATCTTTGACAATCATTTTTGCAGTAATCGTTCCACCATCCGGGGAGTATTTAACTGCATTATTCATAACGTTATCAAGTACCTGTACAATTCGATCGGGATCAATATCCACAAAAATAGGGCTAGATACTAACTCACGTTTAATAGAGTAGTTATTATTTCGATAGTCTTCTGATTCAAGCAACATGTCGAAACGGTTTAATACTTGTGTAAACAAGGCTGTTATATCAATTAGTTCTTTATTTAACTCACTTTTTCCGGAATCAATTCGTGATAGATGTAAGAGATCTTGAATCATGCGAATCATGCGATCCGTTTCAGATTGTGCAACATCTAAAAAGCGTGGTGCTAATTCTTCATCTTTCCATGCACCATCAATTAAGGCTTCAATATAACTACGCATACTTGTGAGAGGCGTACGGAGCTCATGAGATACGTTGGATACAAATTGTTTTCTTTCTTCTTCTATCCGTTCTTCTTCCGTTACATCCCTTAAAACACAGACGACTCCACTAATAAATCCCGTGGTAGATTGAATGATTGAAAAAGATGCACGTAAAATGGTCGGATAATCTTCCGTACTAAAATCAATCGTAATGTCTTCATTTCGATCAATCAATTCGCGTAAATTATAACGGTCACCTATATCTAACAACTCTAAAATATTTTCACCTATAATTAATTCACTCGATGCATTTAACATGCGAGTTGCCATATTATTGACAATATCAATTTCACCGCGACGATTAGTCGCAATGACACCCTCCGTCATATTACTTAACACACTATCTAAACGGCGGCGCTCAGCTTCTATACGTAGTTGACCACTTTCAACCTCTTGTGATAAGCGATTTATATTTTGGGCTAAAAGTCCTAATTCATCGTCTCCATAGACTTTAATTTCACCTGAATAATCGCCCTCTGCAATTGCTTTTGCCTTCATCTGCATTTCACGAATCGGATCGGTTAAAGCTTTAGATACCATATTAGCAAGGATAGATGAAAGAAAAATCGCTATAAGTGATGCTCGTAAGAATATGAGGGTAATATCTGTAATCTGGTCATAAATAGCTTCAATATTACTTTCAATAATAATCGCACCAATAACCGATTGAGAATCACCAGAATCATAAACAGGTTCTACAATACGCCATCTACGTGCACTTACCGTGGGATTATAAATTTGTCTAGAAACAGATGTTCCTTGTAAAACTGTTGTCCGAACATCTTCGTCGCTTAAAAGTTGTCCCACTTGGAGTTGTTGTGTGTCATCACTATTTCCTAAAACGACAAGATCAGTATCGACAACGAGAATCCCTGTAATAGCCGTTCCTTGGAAATCAGATATTAACGATTCGATATCTTCAGCAGGATCCATATTTTCTTCAACGGTTTCAGGATTATTATGCATTTCTAGGTAAGGTAGAATAGAGTTTTCTAAGAAATTCACTTGTAGCTGTTGATTTTCCTGAAAGCTCGCTACAAGCTGTCTTTCAGTCTGAGTAATAAAATTCGCCCCGATTAACTGCAGGGCGAATATAATAACCATAACGATAATAAATACAATCTTTGCATTTATTGTCGAATAATAACGTGTTTTTTTCATTTTATTTAGTGCTCCGTTTTATCTGGATTCCTTAAGTAATAGCCAACACCACGACGTGTAATGATATAGTTTGGATGGCTAGGATTATCCTCTACTTTTTCACGTAAACGACGAATCGTTACGTCTACTGTACGGACATCTCCTAAATAATCAAAATCCCAAACTTCTTCAAGTAAATGTTCTCGTGTCATTACTTGACCTACGTGACGAGCTAAATAATGTAACAATTCGAATTCTCGATGGGTTAACTCTATTGTCTGATCTCTTTTTGTAACATAGTAAGCATCTGGGTGAATAACTAGTTCACCGATTTGCAAATCATTTGTTTCAATCTCTTCTTGTTCTGCTGATTGAGTAGATGATTGGCGTCGTAAGTTTGCTTTTACTCTTGCGACTAATTCACGGTTAGAAAATGGTTTTGTGACATAATCATCCGCACCTAATTCTAGTCCAAGGACTTTATCGATCTCAGTCTCTTTGGCCGTAACCATAATAATGGGCATGCTATGTTTTTTACGGACTTCTCGTACAACTTCTAGTCCATCAATCTTCGGTAACATAACATCCAATACGATTAAATCTGGACTCTCTTCTTCTACTTTTTCAAGGGCTTCTTCCCCATCAAAAGCTGTTACGATTTCGTAGCCTTCTTTTTCTAAATTAAATTTAATAATATCTGAGATAGGCTTTTCATCATCAACGACTAATATTTTCTTCATAACGTGTCTCCTCAATTTTAAAAAACTATATTTGTTTCGCTTTTTATATTCGAGAATTGCTTGTTTTCATCAATGCATTATACCACATGAAAAGTTACTTGGCAATGAAGCGTTTCCATGTAACCCTTGCAGTATAAGGGTTTTTAGTCTGTTTGATTCTTAACTTCGACTAACATAGCTAATGATTCATTCGCTATTGCCTTTTCTGTTGGGTAAATAGTTGAATCATATGCTTGCTCTGATCCGTCTAATAGAATAACCGCAATGACTGGATCAAACCCTTCTTCACGAATCAGTTCTAAGTCAAATTCAATTAAAGGTTCACCTTTTTTAACTTCTAAACCTTTTGATAGATTCGTCTTGAAGCCGTCACCCTTCATCTCAATGGTGTCAATACCTATATGAATAAGTAGTTTTACATCGTCTGATAAAGACAAGTAGACTGCATGCCTTGTAGGGGCAACTTGGCCGATTTTACAGTCTACAGGGGCATATATGGTATTTCCAGTAGGACGAATCGCAAAACCGTCACCAATCATTTTTTGAGCGAATATTTGATCTTCAACTTCTTCGAGTAAAATAATTTCGCCATCTGCTACAGCCGGGATTTCAAACGTCTGTAATGTGTGCTTTTCTACCACTCTGATACAACTCCTTATTCTTCTGCTTACTTTTTATAACTGCTTAGCTATCATTTTAGTTTATGTCTATTCCTATTTTTGTTATTCTATAGCTAACGATAATTCAATTACACCAAAATAACAATTATTTAAAAGATATTTCGACCAAATATTAAAGAAAAGAGGGGAAAATATGAGTCCAGGAAATATTTTAGTCGTTTCGATTATTGTTGTCTCTATTATCTTACTTGTTGTAGCGGGTATTGTCACTTATAAAAGAGTACAACCCACTTTGCAAAAAATGAATGAGCTAAAAGAAACGATTAATGTAAAGAAAGATATTTATACTCGTGAAATCGATCATGTGAATGACCGGGTAAATCACTTAAATCAGCGCGTACAGCTTGTTCAAACTGATGCTGAGATTAAAGTCGCCCATTTTCAAGATTTAATGGATGAGCAAGGGAAGTTCCAGCATTCATTAGGTTATCTTAAGGATCACGCTGGAGATTATGCGAAAGGTATTTCAACTAACGTAAAAGATGAAGTAAAAGAAGATGGTCCCAAAATAGCCGAGACGTTCAAACGTGCATTTAAAAAGACAGCTCAAAAACAAAAAGTTCGTTTTCAAAAATAAAAAAAGTGAGTGTGATAGATAAATGAAAAAAACTAATTGGGGTTTAACATTATTTGTAGGGATTGTATCAGCTAGTGCCGCATTATTATTTGCACCAAAATCAGGTAAAGAACTGCGTGAAGATATCAAACAAAAATCATTCGATACAAAAAATGCTATTCAAGATAGTGCAAGTAACTTAAAAGACGACTTTAAGTCTTCTTACTTTGAAGCAGCGGAAGAGGTTGAGAATGAATTACTTTCTCTAGAACAGAGACAAAGAGAATTAAATGCTACTATTCATTCTATTGAAGAAGATTTACGGAACTAAAATAAATACTTTAAGGTGTTGGTGAATACTTAGTATTCATTGACATCTTTTTATATTAAATATAAAAAGTGCTGTAACGAGAGGGATTCCTTTCGTACAGCACTTTTTTTAGGCACCAGGTATTTGGCTCTCCGGGTAGTAAGTCAGTGAAGAGAATTTGTTATATTCTTTAATGAATAACAATTTGACGGAACCTCTGGCCCCAGAACGGTTCTTCTCAATCAGTACTTCTACGACGTTGTCTTCTTCTCTTTCATCCTCGTCTTCGCCTTCTTCAGCACGATAATAGTCTTCACGATATAAGAAAGCTACTATATCCGCATCCTGCTCTAACGATCCAGATTCACGCAAGTCACTTAATATAGGACGTTTATCTTGTCGTTGTTCCACACTACGGGATAATTGTGAAAGTGCAATAACAGGTACTTCTAATTCCATCGCTAATTTCTTTAGTTGACGTGAAATTTCGGATACTTCTTGTTGTCGGGATTCTTTTCCTGAACCTTCAATCAGCTGTAAGTAATCAATAATGATTAATCCAATACTGCCTTGTTCTTGTTTCAATCGACGTGCCTTTGCACGAATTTCAGATACTCGGATACCGGGAGTATCATCGATATAAATATTTGCTTTAGAAAGGCTTCCCATCGCGACGAATAACTTTTCAAACTCTTCTTCCGTTAGTTGACCTGTTCTCAAGTTATTTGCGTTAATTGTTCCTTCTGCACACAGCATACGATTGACTAACTGCGTAGCCCCCATTTCAAGACTAAATAATGCAATATTTTCATCAGTTGATGTAGCAATGTTTTGCGCAACGTTTAGTGCGAAAGCTGTTTTACCGACCCCTGGACGAGCGGCTAAAATGATTAGTTCATCTTGATGTAAACCAGCTGTCATCATATCTAGCGCACGATAACCCGTAGACAGACCTGTAATCTCTTCTGCGTTTTTATAGAGATCATCAATCTCTTCCATGCTATCGCGTAGAACATCACTAATTTTTAAGAAACCACTTCTGTTTTTACGTTCAGATACTTCAAGTATTTTTTGTTCTGCGGCATCTAGTATTGAAGATACATCATCTGATTCTTCATATGTATCTGTAATGATATCATTTGAAGCTTGAATTAATCGTCGCAATAACGACCTTTCTTCTACAATTTTTGAATAGTATTCTATGTTGGCTGCTGTCGGTACAATATTTGCAATTTCAGCTAAGTAAGGAGTACCTCCAACATCTTCTAGTTGTTTGTTCGTTTCGAGTAAGTTTGCTACTGTAACAACGTCTATCTCTTCATTTTTCTCGTTTAAATCAATCATCGCTTGAAATATTAGTTGATGTGCGCGACGATAAAAGTCACTCGCTAATAAAAATTCCATCGCTGATATCAATGCAGACGGTTGTAACAAAATAGACCCTAAAACAGATTGTTCTGCTTCGGTATTGTGTGGAGGCATTCGGTCTCCTTGTATTTGCATAGCCAATTCGATCATCCTCTCCATGAATCTTAAGTGTCATCTTATATTGTAACAAATATTCGCTGTAAAAACTGTCTGAAATAAAAAAATAAATACTCTCGCTCAATTAAACTGAACGAGAGTATAGAAATTTTGAATAGTCGTAAATAATTATTCTTCGATTGGTAATGCACGTACTGTTAAAGCTGCTGTTACTTTATTATGTAACTTTACTTCAACCGTTTGAGCACCTAATGAACGCATAGGAATTTTCTGAGTAATTTTACGCTTATCTACTTTTACGCCTAACTGCTCATCCATTGCATCAGCAATTTTCTTTGTCGTAATTGAACCGAACAAACGGCCATCATCTGATGCTTTTTCGTAAATTTCAACTGCGCTTTCTTCAAGCATTTCTTTTTGTTTCTTCGCATTTTCTAAAGATTCTTGCTCTTCTCTTGCCGACGCTTTTTTCTTCGCTTGCAAAGCACTTTTAGCAGCATTAGTAGCTTCTTTCGCTAAACCATTCTTGATTAAGTAGTTCTGAGCATATCCAGCTGCTACATTATGAATTTCACCTTTTTTACCTGTCCCTTTTACATCTTTTAATAAAATAACTTCCATTCTATTCACCCTTTTATAGTATATTATTCAGTTGATTCAATAATCTTTTCAACTAGTAATTCCCTTGCTTCTTGGATGGATTTATCTTTAATTTGTGTAGCCGCGTTTGTTAAATGGCCGCCCCCACCTAGTTTTTCCATGATTCTTTGGACGTTTACCGTACCAAGACTTCTAGCACTAATTCCAACGGTGTTTTTATCGATGCGTATCACGACAAAAGATGCTTCAACATCTGACATAGATAGCATCGTATCAGCTGTTTGGGCAGCCATGACTTGACTTAATATTTCATCATCGTCTCCTACTGCCACAGCCATTCCTTCAGCTGCAAACTCGAAGGTTTCAATTATTCCCATTCGCTTAATGAAGTTCTTAGGATCTTCCTTTAAAATACGTTGAATCGTCGTTGTGTTAGCTCCTACTGATTGGAGGTAACTAGCTGCATCGAATGTTCTGGAGCCCGTTCTAAGGCTGAAATTGTTCGTATCTACGATAATTCCGCCTAATAGTGCTGTAGCTTCGATTCGGTTAATCGAATTCCCATCTGTTGAGACATATTCGAATAACTCTGTGATTAATTCTGCTGCAGATGATGCATACGGTTCAACATAGACTAAAATAGGATCTTCCGGGAACTCATCCCCTCTTCTATGGTGATCAATAATAACTAATTTATCCGAGAGTTCAATCAGTTCTGGCGCGATAGACATAGATGGTTTATGATGATCAACTAACACCACTAAATCTTCATTTGTGATTTCATCATATGCTACTTTTGGTGAAATGATATTTTTCGCAGTTTCATGGAATTTCATCACTTCATCTAATAAGTTCGCAACATCTTTACCTATTTTCTTTTGGTCAATCACAACCTTCACATTTTTACCTAACATCATCGCTATTCGTGCAATACCTAGTGCTGATCCAATTGAATCCATATCCGGATAGTTATGCCCCATTACATAGGTTGTTGGAGCTTGTTTCATTTGTTCTTGTAAAGCCTCGCTAATCATTCGAGAGCGAACACGCGTTCTTTTTTCCATCGGATTGGTGTTTCCACCATAATATCTTGGTGCTTCTCCGACTTCACGTACAATCGCTTGGTCTCCACCACGTCCTAAAGCTAAGTCCAAATCTTTTTGTGCATGGTTAGCGAGTTCTACGAATGATACTTCACCGTATGAAAGGCCCATGCTAATCGTAAGCGGCAAATTTCTCTTTGACGTATACTCTCGAATGTTATTAACGATATTAAATTTCTCTTCTTCTAGACGACCCAATTCTTTATGACGTAATAAGAGAAGGTATTTATCATTCTCTATACGTTTATAATAAATATTATGTTGTCGAGTCCAGTTCGATAAATATGTCGTTATCAAACTATTAAAGTTAGACAGCGCACGATCATCTAATCCATTCGTTACTTCATCATAGTTATCCAAGAACAGCCAACCAACTACTGAACGGCTATCATCCATCTCTAGTTTAGCTTCCATATAGTTCGTAATGTTTTCTAGATAGATTACATTGTAATTTCTCTCTACTCGAACTTTATAATGTTTGTTGTTCCATTCAATTTGTGGGTCTTCTAAGAAAGATTCACCCTCAATATCTAAACCTTCGAAAACATTATAAACTTTCTGACCAATCATCGACTCTTCCGTGTTTTTTTGAAACGTTTGTAAATAGGGACTTAACCACTCAATTTCATAGTTATCATTATAGATTATGATTCCTACAGGCAGTTTAATAATTGCCTCCTGTTCCCCACGTTTAATTTGATAACTCAGGTTTGAAATGTACTGATCTAAATTTTCACCTGTTTGTCTATAAAAACGAAGTGCTAGAAAATCTAGCGACACAAACATAAGTAGCAATACCAATCCTAACCAAACACTCGAGAGAAAACCAATGATTACAATGGCAACTTGTATCAAGAGCACTAATCCAACTAAATTCCTGACCGACTTTAATGCCGGTTGTGGAAATATTCTCTTTCCATTTGATGGTTTCATAAGTTCTCCTTTAAATTTTATATACTTCATATATTCTACCATTTTTACGCTGGTTTTTCCAGGTGTGAATAATGTGTCTCATATTGTTCCACGTGGAACAATATGGAGATCACAAATCTAAAAAAATGTTCCACGTGGAACATTTTAAGCGTTACTATCGAATTAAGTGTCTATTATAGCTTAAATCATATCATATACAGATGCTAAGAGATAATTCGATATGTTATAAAAAAGTTATTAATATGGTGTATTAGTACTATAAGGCTTACAAATTGTTCATTACCTTCGATTAATAGCGAAAATAGTCTAATCGTTATTAATGTTAAGCAAAAAATAGAGTAATAACCCTTTTGGGACGCTTATCACAACCAAATAATTAATAACAGAAGTTAGATTCACAAAAAATCAGTAGAGTCTAACTCCTATAAAATATCAAGACTTATATACTTTAAAAGAGGAGTCTGTTAACTTCTGGTTAACGTAACAAACATTAACTTTATAATAATCTGATGTAATTAATAATTAAAATGCAGGCAAAGGAAATACTCCTCTATCTACTCCCACCCCAAATGCAGTTTAGTGAATTTGATATAATCTTTTAAGTTAAGCGTAATAAAACTACAAATAAAAAAGAGACCAGAATTTAATCTGATCTCTGTTAAATGTTTAAGTTGTGATTATGTGACTACTCTTCCGCTACGAAAGGTAATAATCCCATAATACGTGCTCTTTTAATCGCTTTTGAAACTTTACGTTGGTTTTTAGCGTATGTTCCAGTAACACGACGAGGTAAAATCTTACCACGGTCTGAAACAAAACGGCCTAATAAATCCACGTCTTTGTAATCAATATACTCGATATGATTAGCTGCAAAAAAGTCAACTTTACGTCTTCTTTTTCCACCACGACGTCCTGCCATATTATTTTCCTCCTTTTATACGTGAAAATCTAAAACGGTAAATCATCATCTGAAATATCTGTGACATCATCATTTGAAGCAAATGGGTCTCCGCTACCGAAGTCTACATTTGCAAATGGATTGTCTCGGTTTGTGTTCGCATTGTTATTAGACTGTGATTGATTATTGTTTGAGTAATTATTATTCGAGCTGTTATTGTAAGAGTTATTTGAGTTTCCTCCATAACTATTACCGCCACCGCTGTTATTTGAATAATTACTTTGTTGTCCACCGCCGCCTGATTGAGCTCTTCTTTCATCAGTCACTGATTTTGATTCAAGCATTTGGAAGTTTTCAACAACAACTTCTGTAATATAAATCGTACGGCCTTCATTGTTTTGGTAATTTCTTGTTTGGATACTACCTGTAACACCAACAAGAGAACCTTTAACTGCAAAGTTAGCTAACGTTTCTGCAGTCCCTCTCCATGCGACACAGTTAATGAAGTCTGTTTGGCTTTCTCCTTGAGCGTTTTTATAATTTCTATCAACAGCTAATGAGAATGACAATACAGCAATTCCACTTCCTGTATAACGTAATTCAGGGTTTTTAGTCAGTCTGCCGACTAATGTCGTATTATTAATCAATCTAAAGCTCCTTTCAAAAATGTTCCACGTGAAACATTCTTATGCTTCTTAGTCTTCTAAATGATCTAAACGAACTACCATATGACGTAAGATATCATCGCTAATTAAAGCTAGACGTTCGAATTCGTCGATTGCATCTATGTTTGAAGCTGAAAGATTTACTAAATAGTAATCTCCTTCAGTATAATCCTCAATTTCATATGCAAACTTACGATTCTTGCTCCAGTATTCAGATTTTGTAATTTCAGCACCATTGTTTGTTAAGATACCGTCAAAACGTTCAACTAATGCTTGTTTTTGATCGTCACCCATATCTGGACGAATAATGTATAAAATCTCATATTTCGCTGTCATCGTATTGCACCTCCTTTTGGTCTTTTGGCTCTCCATTTCAGAAGAGCAAGGGGAGTAA
>DAIOTD010000025.1:0-18952 GCA_036752205.1 Atopostipes sp. | reverse complement strand
AAAAATAGAGAAAAAATCTGAATAGTCTATCAAAAGGGAGCGTAAATTGCGTTCCTTTTTTGCTAGGTGTAAATGCGAAAACGTTTCAATCTCTACCTATCAGTAGTATGATAAAGAGGACAATAAGAATAATAACAAGGAGTGTTAGCATGTCAGAATATATTTTACCAGATGTTTGGAAATGGGAAGATGAAAAAGACGAGCGAGGTGGAAATCGTCCGGATGCCGGCAGTCGTTTTGAGCAAACCTTACCAGTAGGCGATGCGCCATTTCAATTGTATTCTTTAGGAACACCGAATGGTATAAAAGTTACGGTGATGTTTGAAGAGCTAAAAGAATTGGGTATTGAAGAAGCAGATTATGACGTTTATCAAATTCATATCGGTAAAGGGGATCAATTTGGATCAGATTTTGTTGAGATCAACCCAAACTCTAAGATACCAGCTTTAGTTGATCAGAGTGAAGAACCGAGAGTGGATGTGTTCGAGTCAGCTTCTATATTAGTTTACTTAGCAGAAAAGTTTGACGTTCTGATGCCAAAAGATTTACACGGTCGTACAGAAACAATGAACTGGCTGTTTTGGCAAATTGGGTCAGCACCTTACGTTGGAGGTGGGTTTGGTCACTTCTTTGCTTATGCAGATGAGAAGATGAAGTATCCTATCGACCGTTTCACAATGGAAACAAAGCGACAGTTAGATGTATTAGATAAAAACTTAGCGAAACGACCTTATATTGCAGGCGAGGACTATACAGTCGCAGATATTGCTATATGGCCATGGTATGGTCGCCTTGTGTTAGGAGATTTATACAAAGGATCAGATATTTTCTTAAATGTAGATGAATACACGCATGTTATGGAATGGGCAAAACGTATAGCGGATCGTCCAGGTGTCATAAGAGGTTTAGAGGTTGAATACCAGAAATTAACTGAAGAAGAATAACCTGAGAAAATAAAATAGAATCTATATACGAGCGGATGTTAAACAATATTGTTTAGCATCCGTTTTCATTTAACCGAAAATTAACGATATTATCCGCTTAACACCGGTACTTTAGAAAGGGTCAATGATTAGGTTTTTACTACGTAACACGCCTTCAATTCATTTACATTATTTCAGAATCGTTTGGAAATAATGTAAAATAAAGTTGCTTTTTTTGAAATAAACCCTATAATATAAGTAGATATGAAAGGGGTCTCATTATGTCAAATAATTTAGCACAATATTTCGATCATACCATTTTAAACCCAGATGCAACTCGCGCAGATGTGAAACGTATTTGTGAGGAAGCGATTGCTTACAAAACTGCAACCGTTTGCGTCAACGGCTACTGGATACCATTTGTAAAAGAGCAATTAGACGGGTCTGGTGTTCTACCAATCGCAGTTGTTGGATTTCCATTAGGTGCTGGTACAACAGCGTCTAAAGTTTTCGAAACAGAAGATGCGATTAATAATGGTGCAGAAGAGATTGATATGGTCATTAACGTCGGTGAAATGTTAGATGGTAACTTAGACTACGTTAAAGAAGATATTCAAGCTGTAGCGGAAGCGACACATGCAAAAGGTAAAGTCTTAAAAGTTATTATTGAAACAGCATTCTTAAATGCCGAGCAAATTACCACCGTTTCTAAAATCTCTAAAGAAGCAGGAGCGGATTTTGTTAAAACATCAACAGGTTTTGCAAGCGCAGGTGCAAAAGTAGAAGATGTTAAATTAATGCGTGAAGCAGTAGGTCCAGACTTAGGTGTGAAAGCATCCGGTGGAATCCGAACAAAAGAAGATGTCGAAGCGATGTTAGAAGCAGGCGCAACTCGAATCGGTTTAAGCCGTACGGTAGAAATTATGGATAATTTATAATTTTTACGAACAAATAATTATGTAGAATAAGAAAGATAAAGTGGTTTTTATAGAGAAGCCGCTTTATCTTTCTATAAAATGTAAAGCGCTTACGCGTCCGCTAGTCAGTAATATACATAGTAAATGACGAGACAAGAAATATAGAGGAGTTTTTATACATGAAAGATAAATTTGATATCAAGCGCATTTCACAAAGTGTTGAAGTGGCAAAGTTATATTATATAGACGAGCTCGATCAAAAAGAAATTGCTAGAAAACTCGATGTGTCTCGTCCAACGGTTTCACGTCTTCTACAGTATGCACGTGAAAATAAGATTGTAAATGTTGATATTCATAACCCGTATGCAACGGCAATTGAACTTGGCGACCAATTGAGTGAGAAGTATCAAGTAGAGGTAGTAGTTGTACCAGATAATTATGATGATTTAGAGGATTCCCTTGAAGCCGTAACAGCCTATGCAGCAAATATGCTATTTGAACTCGTAAAGAAAAACAATACGATTGGGATTGGCTGGGGAAGGACGATTAATGCTTTGTCAAAACAGCTGATTAAATTAGCTAAAGAGGATTCGTATAAGGCACCAAGTAATATTGACGTGGTTCAGTTAAAAGGGAGTGTGAGTTTGTCCCATGCCGAAACCTATGCTTACCAAGCTATCAACAACTTTTCTCAAGTCTTCAATACTCGGCCGCAGTATTTACCGTTACCAACTATTTTTGGCGAAGTGGAAACAAAAGAGATTGTTGAATCGGATCGTTTCATGAGTCGGATTTTATCAATGGGACGTGAAGCGGATATAGCTGTGATCAGTGCTGGAACAGTTCGTAAAAATGCTTTACTTTTCCAATTAGATTATCTAACCGATTCTGAAAAAGAAAATCTACGAAAAAATGCTACTGGTGATGTGGTTTCAAGGTTTATCGATAGTAAAGGGAATATCGTAGATGAAGAGTTGAATAAGCGTACTGTTGGCATTCAGCTAGATGAATTAAAGGAAATTAAACATACGATATTATTAGCAAGTGGCACAAGTAAGGTGAATGCTGTCCATGCAACTTTAACAGGAGGCTATTGTAACCATGCCATAATTGATACCTTACTAGCTCAAAATTTAATTGGCAAATAAACTATATTCCTTCTATTAAGATTAGACATTTTCTTGTGTCTAATCTTTTTTTTGTCTTTATTTATCGATTTATGAATTATTATAACTTTTCTATTGCATTCTATTAATTTATGTGATAATTTTAGAACAAGTTATCGACCGATAAGTATTTTATCATTCGATAAGAAGGGGGAATACGAATGAAGAGAGTAAACGTGGTAGGTGCTGGTACAGCAGGGTTAGCGGCAGCAGTAAGATTACAAAATGAAGGTTATGATGTTCACTTATATGAAAAAAATGATAAAATTGGCGGAAAAATGTATCAAATTAATGAAAAAGGATACAAATTTGATGTAGGACCGACGATTGTTATGACACCAGATATTTATAATGAAGTATTTGAGGTAGCTGGACGAGATCCCAATGATTATATTCCAATGAAACGATTAGACCCGATGATGGGTGTTTCTTATAAAGACGGGACGTCTTTTAATTTATCAAATGATTTAGTGGAATTGTTTAAAACATTGGAAAACATTTCAGAGGAAGATGCATCTGGATTATTACGCTACTTATCTAATATTTATGATCGTTACTTAGTCGCTAAAAACAAAATACTGAATCGTTCGTATCGAAACATTTGGCAATTTATTAATCCAAAAGGTCTAGTTGATATTTACAACTTAAAAACCTTCAACAATGCTTACGATGAAATGAGCAAATTTATTAAAGATGACCACATAAAGAAGATGTTCGCATTCCAAACACTTTATATCGGTATTTCACCAAATAGTGGACCATCACTTTACAATATGATTCCTATGCTCGAGTTATTCTATGGCGTATGGCATATCGAAGGTGGTATGTACGCAATGGCAGAAGGTATGGCTCGTTTATTTGAAGAGTTAGGAGGAACCATTCATTTAAATACACCAGTTGATGAGGTCTTAATCGAAGATAAAAAAGCAATTGGTATTAAAGTCGGACAAGAAAATATTTTAGCAGACTATACAATGGTGAATGCTGATTTCCCTTATGCAATGAAAAACTTACTTCCGGATGAAGCGGACCGTGGGAAGTATACCGATAAGAAAATCGATAAGATGGAGTATTCTTGTTCTTGTTACATCTTATATTTAGGTGTGGATAAAGAATACGAAACAGAAGCTGCCCATACATTCCACATGGCACATGATTTTGATAGAAATATTGCAGATTTATTTGAAAATGGTGTACCGCCAGAAGACCCATCAATCTATATCTTCAACCTGAACAAAGTAAGTGAAGATTTAGCGCCAGAAGGAAAACAAGGATTATATGTTCTTGTTCCAGTACCGGACTTATCTTTATATGACAATTGGACAGAAGCTAAGACAGAAGAATATCGCAATCATATTTTAGATATTGTAGAAGACATTCAACCTTTTGCAGACATTCGTGAACATATTGAATTTGAAAAAGTGTATACGCCGAAAATGTTTGAACAAAACTTTAATGCTTATAATGGTGCGACATTTGGTTTAAGACCGTCACTATTCCAGAGTGCGTATTTTAGACCACACAATAAGTTTGATTATGCAGACAACTTGTATTTCTGTGGAAGCTCAATCCATCCAGGAGCGGGTGTACCGACAGTTTTACAAAGCGCCACACTTTCTGTTGAGGAGTTGTTAAGAGATGACGGAAAAATATAAATTAAAAGAGTCGTTTAAAGCGCACAAAGCTGATTTTGACTATTGCGAAAAGATTATAAAAAAACACTCAAAGTCATTTTATGCCGCATTCTCTACTTTACCGCAACAAGAAGCGATGAGTGTTTACGCGGTCTATGCTTTTTGTCGAAAAGCGGATGATATTGTAGATGAGACTGCCAATGCTGAAGAGTTAAACCGCTTAAAAAAAGAATTAGCATTATTCGAGAAAGGTGAGGAACCAAACCATCCTGTTTGGCGTGCCTTAAGAGTTGTTTTTGACACCTATGAAATGAATATTGAACCGTTCTATGACATGATTAAGGGTCAAGAAAAGGACCTATCTTTTGAGCAACCACAGACTCAAGAAGATTTAGAAGATTATAGTTATTATGTTGCTGGATCGGTGGGATTGATGTTGTTACCTTTGTTAGCGCCTCGAGCGGATGAATTAACAAATGATGCAATCGCATTAGGTGTTGCAATGCAAATTACGAATATTTTGAGAGATGTTGGTGAAGACATCGATAATGATCGTGTATATTTACCACGTGAAGTAATGGAGCAATTTGGCTACACAACAGAAATGCTTCAAAACAAAGAGCTCAATCTAGCTTTCATCAATTTATGGGAGCATGAAGCGACTATAGCGGAAGAGTATTATGAACAAGGCATGAATTTGATTGTTCATATGTATGATTATGCAAAGAAACCTTTACTATTATCATTATTATTTTATAAAGAAATTTTAGAAGCCGTTCGCTTAAGTGATTATAATAGCCTAACGAAAAGAAATAGTGTGTCCACGAAACGAAAATTATCACTTTTAAGAGAGGCTACTTCAATTCTAAAATAAGAGGAGCTTGATAATAGAATAGATAGGAGCAATTCAATGATTCCAAAGAGAATGACTACAAAAGAAGTTATCCTATATGTAGCGGGTCAATTATTTATGGATAAAGGATTTCAAGCAACGTCCACACGCGATATTGCAGAAAATTCTGGTATTACACAGCCAAATTTATATCACCATTTCAAAACAAAAGAAGCTATTTATATTGCTGTGTTAGAGAAATTATCATCAGAGATAAAAGAAGGCTTAGAAGAGTTAGTAAATAACCCTACAGGGTCGTTAACGGATGATTTGGTAAAAGTATTAAATTTCTTAAAAGATAATCACCCGGCCAATTTCTCGATTATGCGTCATGATATGACTTATGAGATATCGGAGGAGAACCATTACAGACTGTATTTAACGTGGCAAGACGCGTATTTGAAGCCAATAGTGGCTATATTTAATCATTATACTCAGGATAGCAGCCCTTTTACGGCAGATGAACTAGCACGATTTTTCTATTCGAGTATAGCGCCATTTATTCAGAAAGATAACCGATTCCATAAGAAAGTTGAACCAGAAAAAATAGTCCACATTTTCGTTAATGGCATTTACCATTAAGAAAAAGATAAGGAGTTTATTCCATGAATGAGTTATATGAGAAAGTGCTAAGTGCACTGCAAAAAGAAGATAAAGAAACAGCTTTAAAGCTGAGTATAGACGCTTTAAAGAATGAAGAGATTTCAGTTGTTGAGCTATATGAAGGGGTACTAACACCTGCATTAGCTCATGTTGTTGAAGAATATGAAGAGATAGATGATTTAATTTGGCGTGAACATGTGCGTAGCGGTATTATCCGTACAATTATCGAATCAGCCTATCCTTTTGTATTAGAAGCACGAGACAACACAACGATACAAGATGATCGAGTGATTGTTATGTGTCCTGAATTTGAGGAACACGAATTAGGTGCACGAATGGTTGCCGACTTCTTCCGTATTGAAGGATTCGATACAACTTTTGTTGGTGCACGGACACCGCTTAAGACAGTACTTAAAGCTATTGAAGTGATTAAACCAAAATATTTAGTTGTTAGTGTCACTAATTTCTTTAATATTTTATCCGTAAAAAATCTGATCGATGCGATTAAGAACGATGGAAATGACGACTTAGTCTTTGTTCTGGGTGGGCGAGCAGTGAGTGCGAACCCTGTAAAGGCAGAAAATATCGGAGCAGATATTTTACTGCAAGGTCATGATGCGATAGCTAAACTAAGACAGGAGGCTAATTAGTATGAAACTCCCATTAAGTATAGGGTGGCGTTTTCTAAAATCGAGTAAAGGACAAACTTTACTGATTGTTATTGGTATTCTAATTGGTGTGGCCGTACAAGTCTTTGTAGGATCGCTGATTGAAGGATTACAAGTGTCACTAGTCGATGGCACAATCGGAAATTCAAGCCAAGTGACGATTTTACCAGAAGAAAAAGGTGGCACCTTTGAAGATGAAGATGACTTATTTGACCAGATAACAGAGGATGAACGAATCACTGCTGTTTCAAAATCATTTAGTCGAAATGGATTTATTATCCAAGACGAAGATGAAACGGTAGCAGTTTTCTTAAGAGGTTTTGAATTTGAAGAAGCCAATGAAATTTATAACTTTGAGGAAGCTGTAATAGATGGTGAACAACCGTCTGCAGAAAATGAAGTATTGATTGGAAAAGAGTTAGCAGAAGAAGCCGAATTATCGATTGGTGATACATTAGAATTCGCAGCAACAACTGATTCGTTGAGTGAATTAGAAGTTGTCGGTATCTTTGATTTAGGTGTAACGAGCTTAAACGAGTCTTGGGTCATCTCAGAATTAGAAACAGCTCAAGAGGTATTTGAAGAAGACAACCAATTAACGAATATCGAAACACAAGTAGATGATGTTTTTGCGGCAGATACGATTGCTAGTGACATCTTAAATGAAATTGGCGACGATAATTTTGAAATAACAAACTGGAAAGAAGAAAATGAGTCCTTACTTTCTGGACTATCTGGACAGTCTGTTTCAAGCTACATGATTCAAGTGTTCGTTCTAGTAGCTGTATTATTAGGGATTGCTTCTGTATTAGCTATCTCGGCGGTTCAAAAATCAAAACAGTTAGGTATTTTAAAAGCGATGGGTATCAAAGATAAAATTGCGGGAAGAATTTTCTTATTCCAAGGGTTTATTTTAGGAACAATTGGTTCAATTTTGGGTGCCTTAGTGGGTATCGGATTAATGTATGTTTTCTCTGTATTTGTAACGAATCCAGATGGGTCGTCATTGGTTCCATTTTACGTCGATCCGACGTTCGTACTCTTATCAGTTGGTATATCAATTATAGCATCAACGATAGCAGCATTTATTCCAGCGAAGAACTCTTCGAAACTTAATCCAATAGAGGTGATTCAAAATGGCTAAAATATTAGAAGTTAAAAATTTAGACAAAGTGTACGGTGAAAAAATAAAAAACCAAGTTCTATACGATTTGAATTTAGAATTTGAAGAATCAAGTTTTAATGCGATTATTGGCCAGTCGGGTAGTGGAAAGTCAACGCTCATGAATATCATTGGTACGTTAGACAAGCCGACGAGTGGAGAAGTTATTATTGATGGGAAAGACACATCAAACTTATCTAAAGATGAATTGGCGATTTTGAGAAATGAGACGATTGGCTTTATTTTCCAATTTCACCACTTATTACCAGAATTTACAGTACTTGAAAATATTCTGATGCCTTACCGAATTAAACATAATAAGATCACTGATGAAGCATTAGAGCGTGCGGAATACCTGATTGATATGGTTGGTTTGAGTAAAGTAAAAGATAATAAATCAACCGAAATTTCGGGTGGACAACAGCAAAGAGCGGCGATTGCTCGTAGCTTAATTAACGACCCTAAGATTATTTTAGGAGATGAACCTACAGGTAACTTAGATTCTGAAACGACTGAAACAGTGTTTGAGTTAATGCGTGAAATTAATAAAGAGTTGAAAACAACATTCATTTTGATTACGCATGATCAAAAAGTTGCACAAGAGACGGATCGTATCATCGAAATTAAAGATGGTAAACTCCATATGGATGTAGACAACAAGTAGATGAAGGAGAGGATACCATGAAAATCGGTTATGCCTGCTTAACGGTAGGGGTACCAACTACCCAGCTAAAAACAACTCGAAAGGCAAATGCAACGCCGGAGCGACTAACAGAGTTGATTGCAAATAATCTAAAAGCGATGGAGAACATGATTGATTATAACATCGCCCATGGTATCAAGCTCTATCGAATCAGCTCAGATATTATCCCTTTTGGCTCAGATTTTGAGACGAATCAGTTAGATTGGCTGAGTCTATTCGATGATGATTTTAAACGAATTGGTCTAAAAATAAAGGAACATGACATTCGTGTTTCGATGCATCCGGGGCAGTATACTGTTTTAAATTCACAAGATTCAGGTGTTGTGGAACGGGCGATTGATGATTTGACTTATCATACAGGCTTTCTCGATGCATTAGGTGTTGATGGGAGCCACAAAATTATTCTTCATATTGGAGGAGTCTATGGCGATAAAAATAGCGCGATGGACCGATTCGTAGAAGTTTATGAGACGCTCGACTCTGCAATCAAGAAGCGATTAATTATTGAAAATGATGACCGCTCCTATACGATTGAAGAAGTTCTAGCGATTAGTGAACGGACAGGCGCTCCAGTTGTATACGATAATCTACACAATGCTTGTAACCCAAGTGATCCAACGGTAACAGATGCAGAGTGGATTGAAAAAGTGCAAAAAACTTGGAAACCAGTTGATGGACCAGCGAAAATTCATTATTCACAACAGCGTGACGGAGGTCGAAAAGGTGCTCATACGCAGACGATTTATATTGAGCCATTTATGGATTTTTACCATTCGGTTGAATCACTTGGTGTGGATATCATGTTAGAAGTTAAAGACAAAAATTTGTCTGCAATCAAAGTGAATCTAGCGATTTCAGAACAGCCTGAAATGAAAAAGCTTGAAGCAGAGTGGGGTCGTTACAAGTATCTAGTATTAAGTAAATCGCCGCAACACTATCAAGCGATTCGAACACTCTTGAAAGATAAAACTGTTTATCCAGTTCTTGAGTTTTACAGATTAATTGAAGAGGCTCTACTAATGGAACCGCAACAAAATATTGAACAAAATGCGGTTGAACATGTCTGGGGTCATCTGAAGAATTTAGCAACTGAAAAAGAGAAAGCTCAATTTCAAAAGTTAAAAGATAAGTGGTTAGCGGATGGTGTTAAAACTCAACGAGTTAAAAATTGGATGAGACAACTTGCGGTGAAATATCAAGAACCGTATTTATTACAGTCACTCTATTTTGAACTCTAATCAATTTTCTTTTCAGCACTACTGAATTAGTCAGCTAATTTGGTAGTGTTTTTATTATGCCCAAAAATAAAAGGTCAGTGGAAAATTTGCTGCGCAAATTCATCCGAACAAGACATATGATACGTACATTTCGACGGAGCGAAATGGATTGAAGGAATATATTCGTTAACTTAGAAATAACTGAATATTTGGAGGTTTTGTGTGCACACGACACAATAATAGTTTGAAAGATACGACTGAAAGTAGCTGGTCACGCATATCCGTCACTATTTCAAAATAGATACATACAAAAGAAAATAAAAGTCACAAATGAAAAGTTCGTTCATGTAGAAGATAGTTCGATATCTGAAATCCTAATTAGAGACAGATTTAGAGAAGTATCCGTCACTATTTTTAAATAGATACATATTTCTGGGAATTTTTCATTTTAAAAATATCTTTTGAACGATTCGAATTCATTAGTTGACAAGTGTTTATTTATTCTGTAATATACCCCTAAGGGTATAAGGAATAGCAGGAAAACAAAAAGTAAAGGATGGATTGCATGAAGGTATTAATTGTTGGAGGAGTTGCGGGAGGTATGTCGGCAGCTACTCGTTTGCGTCGTTTGAATGAGAAGGCTGAAATTGTAGTATTTGATAAAGGACCTTACGTATCGTTCGCAAACTGTGGATTGCCGTATCATGTTTCAGGCATTATAGAGGATCGAGAAAGTTTATTAGTTCAAACACCAGAGGCTTTATATAATCGTTTTCGAATAGATGTGCGTCCACATTCGGAAGTTGTGGCGATTAATGCTGAAGAGATGACGATTACTGTTGAAGGAGCGGACGGGACATATGAAGAATCTTATGACAAGTTAATTTTATCATTAGGTGCCGAGCCCATCATCCCTCCAATTAAAGGTTATGATGAGGCAGAAAATGTCTTCACGTTAAGAAATATTCCAGATTTAGATGCGATTATGGCAAACTTAAATACAACTCAACCTAAAGAGGCGATTGTGGTAGGTGGAGGTTTTATTGGTCTAGAGATGGTTGAAAACTTAGTGGAACGAGGACTAAACGTCACTCTGGTCGAGAAGGCACCACAAATATTAACTCCTCTAGATGAGGAAATGGCCATTTTTGTAGAAAATGAATTGCTGAAAAATAATGTAAAAATCATTAAAGGCGAATCAGCTGTTGAATTTCAAAATGCCGGTAAAAAAGTTATTTTAGAAAATGGTGAAGTCTTGACCTCTGACTTAACCATCTTATCGATTGGCGTAAAACCAGCGACAGAGATTGTTGGGGAAGCGGGCATCGAACTCGGTATGCGTGGGGGTATTTTAGTAGATGATCGTTACGAAACAAATATCGAAGATATCTACGCGGTTGGCGATGCTATCTTAGTTAAGCAACAAATTACGGGTGAGGATGCGTTGATTTCACTAGCTTCACCGGCTAACCGTCAAGGAAGACAAGTAGCGGATATTATTGCAGGCTATGACCGTTTAAATAGAGGAAGTATCGGAACATCCATTGTTCGAGTATTCGATATTTCAGCAGCTTCAACGGGTCTAAATGAAAGACAAGTTAAAGCGGCTGGTTTTGATTATGCAGTCACGCACACATCCGCAAAACACCATGCAGGGTATTATCCAGGAGCTAAGATGATTGAGCTGAAAGTGATATTTGACGCGAAAACAGGAGAACTGTACGGTGCTCAAGCGGTTGGAGAAAAAGGGATTGATAAGCGAATCGATATTATTGCGACAGCCATCAAAGGGAATCTAACCGTTTATGACTTACCAGAATTAGAGTTTACTTACGCTCCACCATTTGGATCGGCAAAGGATCCTGTAAATATGGCTGGTTACCAAGGAATTAATCTATTGGAAGGTTTCACCGATACGATTCAGTGGTACGAGCTAGAAGATAAGATGGCGCAAGGTTGGAAACTATTAGACGTTCGTTCAGAAGCCGAGGTCAAATCAGGTGGTTATATTGAAGGGTCAATCATCATTCCACTAAATGACTTACGCGACCGTTTGGATGAAATTGATCCAGCTGAAAAATACATCGTCTCGTGTCATAGTGGTCAACGTTCGTACATTGCAGAACGTATTTTAAAACAACATAATTTCAACGTTAAAAACCTAGATGGTGCATTCCACCTTTATAAAATGATTAAACCGGAGGCAGTAAAACATGACTAAAACAATAACAATGGACAATTTTGTCAAAAAGTTGGAAAAGGGTAATATAAACGTCATCGATGTACGTGAGAAAGTAGAATATAAATTAGGAGGGCATGTGCCAGGGGCAAAAAACCTTCCATTATCAAAGATACAAAAGAAATATACAGAACTATCTAAAGATGAGCCCTACTATTTAATTTGCCAATCGGGTGGGCGTTCGGGTCAAGCAGCTGAATTTTTAAGTGATGCAGGTTATAATGTAACAAACGTGCAAGGTGGCATGAGCATGTGGAGTGGTAAAAAAGAAAGGTAAGATGAGATGAAGTTAGATCCGAAGATTATTAATCGAGCTAAAAGAGCAGAGGGTCAATTGTCGGGTGTGATTCGTATGATGGAAGATGAACGTGAATGTATGGATGTTGTGACTCAGCTATCTGCTGTTCGCTCGAGTATTGACCGTATGATTGGGATCATAGTAGCAGAGAATTTGATGGAATGTATTAACAATCCAGATGAAGATGCTGAAACACAAGAGCAGAAGATTGAGCAAGCGATGAAATTAATCATGAAAAAATAATTGGAGTGGAGCGAGTAGCGGTGGTTACTCGCTCTTTTTCTTTTAGTAAACCTCCTAGAATAATGTAACTCGCCTACTGTATATGCTATAATCGAATACATTATTATTTATCGAGAGGAGCATAAAAGATGAAAGAAAAGCTAGATGTTCGATCGAACCTTTTAATTGGTTCATTACTCTTCGGATTGTTCTTTGGTGCAGGTAACCTTATTTTCCCTGTTCACCTCGGGCAGTTAGCCGGAGAAAACACGCTATCCGCAACGATTGGATTTCTATTAACGGGGGTTGGTTTACCCATTATTGGCGTTGTTGCTTCAGCCCTTTCAAGAAGTGAAAGTCTGTATGAAATGGCAAAACCTGTCAGTAAAACGTATGGCATATTATTTACTTGTGCTCTTTATTTAACGATTGGTCCCTTATTTGCGATTCCAAGAACGGCTACGGTTGCTTTTGAAGTGGGACTTACAGCATTTGTGACAGAAGCCAATCTACCGCTCGCATTATTTGTTTTTTCATTGCTGTTTTTTGCTGCAACGTTATTTTATGCTTTGCGTCCGGGACGTATTTTAGACTGGGTTGGAAGGTATTTAACGCCTGCATTTGTCGGGCTACTTTCAATATTAATTATAGCGACAGTTGTTCGACCAATGGGCAATCCAGTAAACTATCCGGCGCTGGGCGATTATGCAACGCAGCCTTTATTTACAGGGATAATAGATGGTTATAACACAATGGATGCCTTAGCCTCACTTGCTTTTGCAATTATTATTATTTCAAACATTGAAAAGTTGGGTGTGACGGACCCAAAAAGAAAAGCGATTGAAACTTTAAAGTCAGGTATCGTCTGTCTAGTCGGTATGGGTGTGATTTACTCTGCACTGGCTTATATGGGCGCAACGAGTTTAGGTAGCGTGGAGTCTGGAGCCAACGGGGGAATTATCTTAGCTTCTGTGAGTAAACATTACTTTGGATTATTTGGCCAGGTTTTACTTGCAGCAATCGTATTAGTCGCTTGTTTGAAAACAGCTATTGGCCTCATTACTGCTTGTGGCCAAATGTTCAGTGAAATGTTTCCAAATTCTTTAAGTTACAATCAATATGCAATTGCGTTTACATTCGTTTCATTTGCTATAGCGAACTTTGGTTTAGAGACGATTATTCAGTTATCACTTCCGGTATTGATGTTCTTATACCCACTCGCGATTGTGTTAATTATCTTATCTTTATTAAATCCAGTCATTAAAAAGCAAAAAACAGTTTATCAATGGACCATCGGATTGACTGTTTTTGCGGCACTCTTTGATTTCATCAATGCTTTACCGAAATCCATTAAGGAAAAAGGTGTACTGAGTGAAATTATTCAAGTCGCTACTTACTATTTACCAGGATTTGAAAATGGTTTTGGGTGGATTCTTCCATCTATCTTTGGTTTTATTGTTGGAGTGATCATGTGGAAAGTAGTGGAAGACAACTCCGTTCATAATTAAACGGACTAGAATATTAAAAGCCGTGCTGAGAAAATACTCAGTACGGCTTTTGTAATGTATTTAGAGTGAAATATACCTCATCATTATAAATATTGTAAAATAGTACCTTGTGCGATTAAAGCGACGATTACAACTGAAACATCAATGATAACCGCAGCGACCATCGGTTTGAAACCAACGCCCGAGACTTCTTTCAAATTCGTTTTTAGTCCAATTGCACCTAGAGCCATTGCTAGAAAGAATTTCGACATAGATGATATAGGAGAAACCATTGTTTCTGGAATAATACCAACTGTTCTAAGAGCAACAACACCTAAAAATCCTAAAATAAACCAAGGGAAAATGCTCGCAATATTTACTTTTTCTCTTGATCCTGTTGAGGCTTCTTTTTTAGCATAAATCCATGAGAAAATGAGAACAATCGGTACGATAAATAGTGTGCGGGTTAGTTTAACGATAGTTGCAAGTACTCCAGCTGCGTCTGAAAAGGCATATCCAGCCGCCACGACCGATGATGTATCGTTAACGGATGTTCCAACCCATAGACCATAACCAGTATCGCTAAGACCCAACCACTGACCAATATAAGGAAAAGCAATAACCGTTAAAATATCAAAGATAAAAGTAGCAGAAATTGCATAAGCAATATCACGGTTCTTCGCCCGAATGGTTGGACCTACCGTTGCCACAGCTGTTCCCCCACAAATAGCGGTACTCACTGATAGCAAGCTCGTCAACTTCCAATCCATTTTAAATACTTTCATCATGAGGTACCCTACCCCAAAAGCGGTAATTAAAGTAAAGAATAATAAAACTAATGCATATTTACCGGCTTCAACTAACTGATAGAAACTGAGGGTGACTCCAGCAATAATAATACCAGCGCGTAATACATATTTAGACGTCCAACTAATCCCATCATCATAAATATCTGATCGTTCAATAAACGGATTTAATACCATTCCGATAAGTAGTGCAATAACTGCTGAACCAAGTAAATCAGTCGGTAAAATTGTATTTAGATAAAATGCGATAACGGCAATTGTACCCGAAAGTAAAACGCCATATAAATGACTCTTTGTTAATTTCAAAACGAATTCATCCCTTTCAAGAAATCTTATTCATTGCCATTGATTTTAACATACATAAGCAATAAAATTATATTATAGTTTGTAATCTCAGTATAATATAAACTTATGGGAGGGTCTTTTAATGTTAGAGAATCGTCACCGAACATTTTTAGCTTTATGTCGCCATGAAAGTTTCACAAAAGCTGCAGAACATTTACACATCACACAACCAGCTGTATCTCAACACTTGAAATACTTAGAAGAATATTATGACTGCCAGTTGATCGATACTTCTAATCGGAAAATAAAATTAACACAAGAAGGTGAATTATTAAAAGGATTTACGACGACTGTTTATGCTGATGCGCAACATTTTAAGGAGAATCTCCAGGCACTAAAGACAGAAGAAATCTTGCCCTTTAATTTTGGGGCGACGTTAACCATTGGCGAATACGTTATGCCGGATATCTTATCTAAGTTACTAAAGAAATTCCCTGAAATGACATTCCATATGACAGTCGCAAACACACAAGTCTTACAAGAACAGCTCAATAATGGGGAGTTGGATTTCATTATTGTAGAGGGGCTCTTTGATAAGGCAAAGTATGATACGACTCGTTTTAGTATCGAAAACTTTGTACCTGTTTGTGCGGCTGATTCTCACTTAGCCAATCGAGAAGTCACCTTTGAAGAGTTATTACAAGAAAGACTGATTTTACGAGAAGTCGGATCAGGGACACGAGATATTTTTGAGCATATTTTAAAAGAACATAACTATTTACTCGATCGTTTTGGAAAGATTATTGAAATAGGGAATAAAACGGCCATTAAACAAATGGTGGCGAATGATTTAGGTATTACCTTCTTATTTGAAGAGGCTGTAAAAAAAGAGTTAGCAGCAGGAGAATTAGTTGAAATTAACCTATCATCTTTTTCGGAAAAAAGAGAGTTTAATTTTGTGACATTGAAAAACAGCTTCTTCCGAGAACACTATTTAGAAGTATATGAATTAATGCAAAAAGAATTTAGAAGCTAAAAAAAGACTGTCAAAGGACAGTCTTTTAAGTCTTACCACTCACGTGGTTCGTAATCTAATGTATCAAATAATGTATTTTTTTCTTTTTTTGATAAGTAGCGCCATTGACCAATCGGTAAGTTTCCTAAATGGATATTCATCACGCGATGTCTTTTTAAAGCGTATACTTCGTAGCCTAGTTCCTCACACATACGGCGAATTTGACGGTTCAAACCTTGTGTCAAGGTAATGTTGAATTCATACTTCGAGAGTTGTTCAACTTTAGAAGGATGGGTTTTGGTTCCTAAGATTCGCACACCACTAGCCATGTTTTCTAAAAATTCAGGTGTAATGGGGCGATCGACTCGAACAACGTATTCTTTTTCATGCTCGTTTTCAGGACGAAGAATCTCGTTGACAATATCACCATCACTCGTCATTAAGATTAAGCCTTCAGATTCTTTGTCTAAACGGCCAATATTAAAGACGCGGAATGGTTGTTGTACAAGGTCTAACAAATTTCCAGGAACGTTTTTTTCAGTTGTGCTCGTAATTCCTACCGGTTTGTTTAAAGCGATATAGACGTTATTGCGAGCAATGTAAAGCTGGTTTCCATCCACACGAACATCATCACCAGGTTCGATTCGCATACCAATTTTTGCACGTTTACCATTTACAAAAACTCGACCTTCTTCGATTAAGCGATCAGCACCTCGTCTAGAAAATTTACCCGTATCACTTATAAATTTATTTATACGCATGAAGCACTTCCTTCATTATTTATCGTTTGTAATCATTGAGAAACCTTATTCTAACGGAATCCCTCATTGGTTACTTTACAAGATACGAACTGAAATTTCAACATTGATTATCGTAGAGAAAGAGAAAATTTAAAAAGAGTGACTATACAGTTGTATAATCACTCTTAGTCGATTAGAATTCGTCATTAATTTCAGTAACAGTTTTTAGTTCTTTAGAGTTGTAGTTGTCTAACAAAGTCATTGCAATTGTAGTGAGTAAACCGATGACCGCTGCATCATCCACTAATCCAATTGGCCCTAAGATGTCGGGCAATATATCGATTGGGAATAACGTATAGACAACCGCTAATCCAACCATACCTTTAATATAAGTCGGTGTTTCCTTTGCAAATAAAGCACGGATGAACTTCGTTAAGGTCATTTTAGAATATTTAGACGTTGATTTTTTCATTACAATCATCCCTTTCTCATATAACAGTATAACAAAGGTAGAAAATAGTTATATCGGTCTCAAGTAGGACATTTAAACGTTTTTTCGGTAGATAAATGTATTATAGTCTTTATATATTGCGGTTAAATGTTATAATCGGAAGAGACGCTATTACTTTAATTTAGCAAGGGGATTTAATCATGAATAATACAAGGAAAAAACTCTACACTGAGTGGTGGTTCTGGGGAGCGTTAATCTTCTTAGTGGCTAGTGTTTATTTCATTTTAAACATTGACAACTTTACAACAGGTACGTTTGATGCCGAAGCAGGAATTAATCCATACACGCGTGAAATAGGGTCAGGGACACGTTCAGCGTTTACTGAGGTAACCGGCCTAGTGGATAAAAATGATGATGATAACATTTCGCCAACAGTAACCGTCCAAAACAGTACGAATGCGATTACGCAAACCGTGTCATCTGACCCACACAGTATTAGCTACATCTCACTAGGTTCCTTAAATGACTCTGTAAAGGCATTATCAGTTGATGGTGCTGAACCTACTCGAGACGCAATCAGAGATGGAGATTACCAGCTAGTTCGTGAGTTTAGCATGGTCTATGGTAAAGAACTAAGTGAAACGGCGCAAGATTTTTGGAACTTCATGTTTTCAGCACAGGCTCAAGCTATAGTAGAGGAAGCTGGCTTTGTGGCAGTCGATGCCGATGCACCTGAATATGAAAGTTCTGACTTATCTGGTTCGATTATGATTGTTGGATCAACATCAGTAGAGCCAGTCGTCCAGTTGTTCTCTGAAGAATATCGAAAATACAATCCAAATGTCACAATTGATATTACCTCACCTGGTTCAGGGGCGGGGATAACAACAGCGATAGAAGGAAGTGCAGACTTAGGGATGACCTCACGCGCAACAACTGAGGAAGAGAATGCTCAGCTAATCGAATCAAAAGCCATTGCAATAGATGGAATTGTGATGATTGCAAACAATCAAAACCCGATAGAAGATATCACTTATTCAGATATTAGACATATTTTTATGTCTGATTATGATACAAATATTACGTGGAACCATATTATAAAATAAGGTTGTGAAGCGAGACGATCAGTATACTGACATTCTCGCTTTTTATATACCTACAGCAAAAAGGAGTTAAAAAATAGGAAAAAACTGTAAACATTATTGACTTTTTGTTCATAACGCTTTATAGTAGGTAACAAGAAATAAATCGGTTACATTTTAAAAGTTTCTTTAGCAACTATCCATTTTAAACGAATGGGGAACTTTACTACTCATTAAGATGTGATGCGTAAATCTTTTGAAAAGGGGTCATTGAGATGATAAAACTATACATTTCACCAAGTTGTACTTCCTGCAGAAAGGCTAAGGCATGGTTAGAGGAAAACGAGTTGGCTTTTGAAGAACAAAATATTTATCATGAGCCACTGACTAAGGATGAAATTAAAGAAATCCTGATGTTAACGGATGAAGGAATCGAAGAAAT
>DAIOTD010000024.1:0-19646 GCA_036752205.1 Atopostipes sp. | reverse complement strand
ACGATTTCGTCGTTAAATTGTTCTTGAAAGAAAGTGTGCTCAATTTCATTATTTAAGATTAAACTCACGTAGAACGCTGGAGGATTCCTCAAGGTTACTTCGACTAAATCATGCATATCGTCTACGATAATTTGTGACATAAAGGCAACCATATGTGTGGATGCTGCGATCGATAGAACCGTTTTAATTTCATTCGCAAAGACAATATTTGGTGTAAATATTTTTTTGTCCTTTGTCCATTCTTCGAAGATACGATGATGCGTATAGCCTTCAGATAATGAAATGAAAACTTCACTCTCTAATTCATCCGCTTTAACGTTTTTCAGACCAGCTAGAGGATGGGAAGGGGCTACCCACAATGACATTTCTTCAACTTTTATTGGGATTTGTAGCACATTATGTGAACTCAAATCTGGTGTGTCATGTCCTATAATGGCGATTGGAATTTCACCACTCTTCACCATATTTAACATAACGTCCGAACTTTCATCCTCAACAAATCGCATGGATTGGGGAGAACGTTTCATGTTCGGTAAGATTTGTGGCATTAAAGATCCTCCAATAGTTGGCAGGAAGCCAAAGAAGACAGTCTCATCTTTTAGCCCGTGTATTTGTTTTTCGGTTGTTTCTAAAATAGCCATAATTTTCGTGACATTATCATAAAGAATCTGACCGGCTACGGTCACTTTTATTTTCGATAACGTTTTACGGCGATCAATTAACGTTGTGTCTAATTCCGTTTCTAATCTTTTCAGAGCGGTTGAAATGGAAGGTTGTGAGACAAAGAAATGTTCTGCTGTTTCTGTAAAACTGAGACATTCGGCTAGATACTTAAAGTATATCAAATCCTGTAAATTCAAGAAGAATCCTCCTTCGTTAAAAATAAATAAGATATGTGACGACTTGAACATAATTGCTATATATGAGTTTTAATAAGCTCATAAATATTATTTATGATACCATAAAAAACCAAAATGATAAAATGTCGGATTCGTGTGCTACTATAATTGCACAAGTTAACGCTTACAAAACAAACAAAAAACTTAAACAGAAAAGGAAGCGAATTCATGAAGATAATAAAACAATTGTTATGGATTTTCTTATTTTCACTTCTGGGTGAAATTTTATCAAGTGCCATTGCAAATATCGTGGCCATCCCAGGAAGTGTGATTGGAATGGTTCTATTATTTCTAGCCCTTCATTCTAATATTCTAAAAATGGAACAGGTGGATGAAGTAGGGACGTGGTTGACAGACAACATGGCCATCTTTTTCGTGCCAGCGGGTGTCGGTCTAATGACAAACTTTGATGTATTAGCACAGTCATGGTTACAATTACTGATTATAATGGCCGTAACCTGTGGAGCAATGATGCTCTTTGTTGGGAAAATCGTTCAAGCATTCAAAGATCGTCCAAAAGAAGATGAATCAGGTGAAGTGGAATATATAGAAGGAGTGAGCATAAATGATTGAGCGATTGCTTGATAGTCCATACTTATGGGTGTCAATTACAGCTGGTTTCTTTGTAATAGCGGCGGAGTTACAGAAAAGATTTCCAACGCCTCTATTGAACCCGTTACTTTTTTCAATCGTAATGGTTATTGTTTTACTTTTAATCACTGATATTCCCTATGAAACATATGAATCAGGTGGGCGTCTCATAGCAATATTTGTGACACCAGCGACTGTATCCCTAGCTATTAAGTTAGAGAAAAACTTTATTTACCTAAAAAGACATTATAAAGCTATTTTAACCGGTATCGTATTAGGAATTGTATTTCATACAGCAATGATTTTTGGCTTTGGCTTATTGTTTCAATTCGATGTTGAAATGGCCGCAACACTCTTTCCAAAATCCATCACAACTGCAATAGCGGTGGGTGTTTCTGAATCACTTGGAGGATTAGTATCGCTTACTGTAGCAGTTGTAGTCTTTACAGGAATTATCGGATCGGTTATTGCACCATATATCTTTAAGTTAGGAAATATTACGGATCCTGTTGCACAAGGAGTGGCCTTGGGTTCATCTAGTCACGCGATGGGTACGTCTAAAGCGATTGAAATTGGAGAAGTACAAGGTGCAATGTCAGGTTTATCGATTGTTGTAACCGGTATTGTTGTCGTAGTACTTGCGCCATTTGCAGAACCGTTGATTCACTTAGTATTTGGTTAAATAAAATAATAAAAGTTTTTAAATCATAAAAATTATATTGGAGGAAATATAAGATGACAGAAGAATTAAAAAAATATGATGCACCTACAGCTATTCAAGATATTGAAGTGGTGAACACATATGAGTTAGAGGAACGCGCTAGAGAAATTGTTCCACATGGTGGATTCAACTATATGGCTGGTGGGTCTGGTGACGAGTATACACTACGTCAGAACGTGAAAGCATGGGAAACAAAACGTATTTTACCTCGTGTTTTATCAGATGTAGAATTCCCTGATACATCTACTAAAATCTTTGAGCATGAAATCAAAGTTCCGTTTATCATGGCACCGATTGCTGCTCATGGATTAGCTCATGAAACCAAAGAAGCTGGAACGGCAAAAGGTATTTCAGAATTTGGGACAATCATGTCAATCAGTGCTTATTCAGGTGCTAAATTTGAAGAAATTGAAGAAGGTCTGAACGGCGCACCACGATGGTTCCAAATCTATATGAGTAAAGATGACGAATTCAACAAAAATATTATCGATGAAGCAAAAGCGGATGGTGCAACTGCAATCATCTTAACGGCTGACTCTACATTAAGTGGAAACCGCGAAAGAGATATCCGTAACAAATTTGTTTACCCATTCGGTATGCCGATTGTGTCACGTTACTTAACAGGTTCAGGTAAAGATATGTCATTAAATAACATCTATTCACAGTCAAAACAAAAAATCAGCGCTAAAGATGTTCAATTCTTAAAAGAATACTCGGGATTACCAATTTTTGTTAAAGGGATTCAGTCCGCAGAAGATGCGTTACTTGCAGTCGGTGCTGGAGCAGATGGTGTCTGGGTTTCAAATCACGGAGGTCGTCAATTAGATGGTGCGCCAGGATCATTTGAAATGTTGGAAGAAATTTCAGAAGCATTAGCAGGTCGTGTGCCAATCGTATTCGATAGTGGTATCCGTCGTGGAGAGCACATCTTTAAAGCATTAGCTAGTGGAGCAGATATTGTTGCTCTAGGCCGCCCTGTATTATTTGGACTCGCTTTAGGTGGATGGAAAGGTGTTCGTTCGGTATTAGAATACTTTGAAAACGACTTGAAACGTGTTATGCAACTAGCTGGAACTCAAACAATCGAAGACATTAAGAAAGCAAAATTAAAATAAGAATCATTAAATAAAGCACCTCAATTATTTTAAAATAATTGAGGTGCTTTTTTTAGATTGATTACGTGTGAGGGTAAAATTAGCGGGGTGTATCGTAGATATCTATTCTTAATCAGTTAAAATATGACAAAAAACATATGTGAACAAGTAAACATTCATGCTATAATAGGATTCCTGTTTCAGATACTATGGAGTGCTGAGATCGTATAAAAACATTCTATATCCTTAGAAAAACACATTTAAAAGGGTTATAAGATTATTCGTTATGAAGGACTTGAAAGTATGAAGATTATAAAACAAATGTTATGGATTTTTTTCTTTTCTTCTTTAGGTGAGGTTCTAGCAGTAGCTATGAGAAGTATAGTCGCAATTCCCGGGAGTGTAATGGGGATGATGCTACTGTTTTTGGCCCTTCATTTCAACATCCTAAAGATGGAGCAAGTGGAGACAGTTGGTACATGGCTGACCGATAATATGTCTATTTTTTTTGTGCCTGCTGGTGTGGGGTTAATGACAAACTTCGGTGTATTGTCTGAATCTTGGATGCCATTATTAATTGTGATGATTGTTACATGTGGTGGTATGATGTTATTTGTTGGTAAAATCGTTCAATCGCTCAAACTGCACTCGGATAAGAAAAAAATAGAGAATGTTTTTTCTGAAGAAGAGGTGGCTGCAGATGATTGATCAATTGCTAGCTAATCCATATTTATGGGTATCGGTTACTGCAGGTTTTTATATTATTGCAGTATGTTTGCAAAGAAAATTCAAAAGCCCTTTACTGAACCCATTATTAGTTTCTATCGTAATGATTATTGGACTGCTCTGTATCACAGGAATCTCGTATGAAACATATGAAGGTGGTAGTAAATTCATATCCATATTTGTCACACCAGCTACTGTATCTTTAGGGATTATGTTAGAGAAAAGCTTTATTCATTTAAAGAAATATTATAAAGATATTTTAATCGGAATCTTTTTAGGGATTCTGTTCCATACCTGTATGCTTTTTCTTTTTGGACTCCTATTTCATTTTGATGCTGAAATGATGGCCACTCTTTTTCCAAAATCCATTACGACAGCCATAGCGGTTGATGTCTCTGATTCGATTGGTGGGCTCGTTTCACTTACCGTTACGATTGTTGTTTTCACAGGGGTAGTTGGTTCAGTTATTGCACCTTATATTTTTAAGATAGGTAAGATAACAGACCCAGTAGCCCAAGGTGTTGCATTAGGATCATCTAGTCATGCGGTAGGCACGACAAAAGCAATTGAGATTGGTGAAATACAAGGCGCGATGTCAGGTGTATCGATTGTTGTAACTGGTCTTATGGTGGTCGTACTGGCTCCAATCGTAAAACCACTTATCCATCTACTTTTTCCCTAATTGTTTAGAAGAGATGGTTGCTATTAAAAGACATATAGACTATTTGAGAGCAGATTTTAATATTGCTCTCTTTTTTGAGCTCTATTATTTCCGGATAGTTTAAAATTTGAGTAAAATAGAAGAGTGAGGAGGAGAACGATGAAAGAGAGATTATCAACGGATGAGCAAGATATTTTATTGAAGACATTAAAAAGTCGTTTTATTGAAAATATGCACCGTCATCCAAACTTAAGTTGGGATGAAGTGGAAGAATCTATTTTAAAACAACCCGAAAAACTTTGGTCGTTGTATGAAATGGAAAGAACTGGAGGCGAGCCAGATGTGGTCGGTGGCACTATTGTTTTCATGGATGTTGTTAAAGAGTCCCCAAAAGAGCGCCGTAGCTTATGCTATGATAAAGCAGCGTTAGAATCGCGTAAAAAGAATCCGCCTAAAGGTGATGCGCAAACATTGGCTAGTGATATGGGAATACAAATTTTAACTGAGACAGACTATCGTGAACTCCAAAATTATGAAGAAGTGGATTTAAAAACATCCACATGGGTAGAGACACCAGCTGATATTCGACAGCTGGGTGGCGCTATCTTTTGTGACCGTCGATATAATAAGGTATTTATGTATCATAATTCAGCAGAATCATATTATGCTTCTCGTGGTTTTCGGGGGAAGATAGTATTTTAAAGGGGGATAACAGTGCCAGAATATGGGATTAATTCAAGAATTGAGAGCGATACTGAAGTGACACTCGAAAAGATATTAGTCAGTCCGATTAATCAAGTGTATGACATGTTTTCTGATAAGGACCATTTAGAACATTTTTGGGCACCGCATGGTTGGGAACTCATTCATTCGACTTTGGAATTTAAAGAGAATGGCGAATGGTTTTATGGCTTACGAAGTATAGAAGGAAATCCGAAGGTTGCTTCTGTCGAAAAATGGGGGTTATCAGAGTTTAAGGAACTGAAAGAACCGTATGTAATTGAAACAGTCGATTACATCACGGATGAAAAAGGGGAAATTAATCGTGAACTCCCTGCTTCGAAAACAAGATTAGAGTTTAAAGAATTAGATGATGAGCGTACCATTATGGTAGGACATAAAGTCTACAATTCTGCAGAAGAGTTAAATCAACTGATTAATGAAGGTCTAAAAGAGGAAATAGCTGAGCGTTGGGATCGTTTATCGCAGTATTTAGTGGAAAAAAATGAAATATAATCGCATGGGCTAAGGAAGGGATTATTTGCTACTTTAGCTTTTTAAGAAGGAAATACCCCTTAGAGTTAGTCTAATCAAACTAACTTTAAGGGGTCTATTTTTTAAAAATAATATAGATTATAGCCAGAATGAACGTTGCTTTGTTTCAAATGTTAAAGCATAACCCTCTTGATGGAATACTTCACCATCTTTTTGTCCGTACTGACTCGAATCAATAAATAAGGCCAATTTTTTTGTTTGGTGTAAATCAATTTTCTTGTTCTTTAAATGTGATTTGTTCAGAACTAAACGAGAAAGAATTATTACTAAGTCTTTAAAAGTAGCTTTCTCTGCAATAACGACTTCTAAAATATCATCTTCACTAGAAGCTTGTGGAACAATCTTTAAACCACCACCAAAGTAAGGGTTATTCGTGACTAAGGCAATTTGCGCTTCTTTATACGTATAGATCCCATCATCGACTTTCAGATGAATCGGAAAAGGTTTAAAACTTTTAAACGCCTTAATGGCCGAAGATAGGTACGTGCTGGAACCTGACCCTTTATCTTTATCTGCCATCATTTGGTTCACAAGTCCGTCAATACCAATACCGAAACTATTCACTGCATAATAATTGTGAGTCCCTTGATTAACATGAATAATAGCTAACTCTCTCGCTTCTTTCACGCGGAAGAAATGGGCAACACTTTTTGCAATATTATTTGAAATGCCGTGGGCTCTTGCAAAGTCATTTCCGGACCCAGAAGGTAAGTAACCAATCGTGTTTGGAATAGCATATTCTTCTAACAAGGTCACTCCTTGATTGAGACTTCCATCCCCACCGACAAAAATAATGATGTCTTCCGGGTTGATTGTCTCTTTTAATAATGTCAATAATTTAGTTAGTTGTTCTAAATTTTTAGTTTGATGAATTTTATAATGATTTGTATATTTAGGCAATTCGAGTACGAGGTCTTTAAAGTTTCGGACACTATTACGCGATTGCTGATTTACAATAATATGTAAAAAACGTTTCAATAGACAACCTCCTCTTCGTGCATTTTATTATAGACTATTTTGAGTTTGAATGAAATGAGAAGTTCAAAACTCCAAACTATAATTGTTATCTTATAGATGATTCGCTATAATAATGTGAGTTGTTTTTATCTATAAAGAAGGAGTGTTATTAAATGAACGAAGTCATTAAACGATATAAGATGGATGGCCTGGACATGCTATATATTATAGTAGGAAGCTTTATTTTATCTTTTGCGTTTCAAGCTTTTATGTTACCAAACGAAATCATCTCAGGTGGTGTGTCGAGCTTATCGATTATTCTTTTTGATTTAACGGGCTGGGATCCGGCGATGACTCAGTATGCATTTAACATTCCGTTATTGATGATGAGTTATTTTTTACTCGGTAAAGAAGTCTTATTTAAATCGATTCTCGGAAGTTTACTGTTCCCATTCTTTACGAGTCTCTTACAAGGTGTTGTGCCACCAATGACTGATAATCCGATGTTAGCTGCTTTATATGGTGGGGTATTAACAGGAATCGCAGTAGGATTGGTTTACAAAGGCAAAGGGTCAACAGGTGGAACCAGTATTGTTGCTCAAATTATTGAAAAATTTACTACGTTAACAATGGGTGGAGCAAACTTACTTGCGGATGGCGTTGTGATTGGAATCGGACTATTTATTTTCCCAATTGAATCCATTCTTTATGGACTAATTAGTTTAGTAGCTGTATCTTATTTCATCGATGTGGTATTAGTTGGTAATAAAAATCAAAAAACTGTGCTTATTATATCCGATCAAATGGCGAAAATTCAAAGTGAAGTTTTCGAACATTTGGATCGTGGAGCGACCCAAATCGATGTCCGTGGTGGGTATAAGAACGAAGAGAAAGATATGCTGATGGTTGTCATTGACGGACGTGAAATAACCGTTCTGCAAGAAATTATACTACAAGCGGATGAAGATGCTTTTGTCGTTGTAATGGCTGCTAGTGAAGTTATGGGGCGCGGTTTTTCAATTGAAAAGTATATTTCCACAAATCAACAACATTAATTAAATTCAAACACTACAAGTCAACTGACAACCGACACAAATGCAGTTGACTTTTCTGTTGTAAAACATTACTATAAGCAAGTGAAGGCCATATTTAATAAACCTTTGTTTACAGCGACGCACGGTTGGTGAAAAGTGCGAACAAATCTTATTAAATGCTCCCTTTCCATGATTGTGTGAGAAATCACACCGCACGTAATGCGATAACATACAATTAAGAGGTAATGATCGAATAATGTCATTGCAATCAAGGTGGTACCGCGTATTATCGTCCTTGTCGCAATGAGATTATTCGATCTTTTTTTATTTTAAAAATACGGAGGAGTATATACATGAAAAAATTAACGAGTTCAGAAATACGTTCGATGTTCTTAGATTTCTTTGAAGAGAAAGGACACAAGATTGAGCCTAGCGCTTCGCTAGTTCCGGTTGATGACCCCACATTACTGTGGATTAACTCTGGTGTGGCTACATTAAAAAAATATTTTGATGGATCAATCGTGCCAGACAATCCAAGAATTGCGAATTCACAAAAAAGTATTCGAACAAATGATATTGAAAACGTTGGAGTAACAGCTCGTCACCATACAATGTTTGAAATGTTAGGAAACTTTTCAATTGGAGAGTATTTTAAAGAAGAAGCAATCGTTTGGGCATGGGAGTTTTTAACCGGTGATAAATGGTTAGCCTTGGACCCAAAAAACTTATATGTAACGGTTCATCCTGAAGATGAGGAAGCACGTAAGATTTGGGAAGAGGTTGTTGGTCTACCAACTGAATATGTGATTGATGAAGAAGATAACTTCTGGGATATCGGTGTGGGGCCATCTGGTCCGAACACAGAAATTTTCTACGACCGCGGTCAAGAAAATAACGACTTACCCGAAGATCATCCAGAGAGTTACGTTGGAGGAGAAAACGAACGTTGGTTAGAAGTATGGAACTTAGTGTTCTCACAGTTTAACCATCAACCAGATGGCACTTACGAACCACTACCGAAAAAAAACATTGATACAGGTATGGGGCTAGAGCGGATTGTTTCTGTTATCCAAGAGACACCAACGAACTTCGAAACAGACTTATTCATGCCTTTAATCGAAAAAGTTGAAGAGATTTCAGGAAAAAATTACGATACAGCAGAAGAATTAAAGCAAAGCTTTAAAGTTATTGCTGACCACGTTCGTGCGGTAACTTTTGCAATAGCGGATGGTGCATTACCGTCAAATGAAGGCCGAGGGTATGTATTACGTCGTTTAATTCGTCGTTCTGTTATGCATGGTCGTAAGCTAGATATTCAAGAAACATTCTTAACGAAGTTGGTTCCTCTTGTGGGTGAAATGATGGGTGATTTCTATCCGAATGTAGTCGAACAAAGTGAGTTTGTCATTAAAGTTATCAAACAAGAAGAAGAACGATTCCACGAAACGTTAACAGAAGGTTTAGACCACTTAGTATCCGTCTTTGATGTTTTAACAGAAAAGGGCGAGAAAGTTGTTGCAGGTAAAGATGCTTTCACACTTTACGATACCTTTGGTTTCCCGGTTGAGTTAACAGAAGAGTATGCTTTAGAAAAAGGTTTTGAAGTTGATATAGATGGCTTCGCAGAAGAAATGGAGAAACAACGTGAACGTGCTCGTGCAGCTCGTGGAAACGAACAATCAATGAATATTCAATCTGACTTATTAGTTGGATTAGCAGTTGAGAGTGAGTTTACAGGTTATGAAGCTTCAAAAACAATCAGTAAATTGAACACGATTATTTCAGAAGATGAGATCCATGAAACAATTGAAGGTAAACGTAAAGCACAATTAATCTTTGATGCGACACCATTTTACGCTGAAAAAGGTGGACAAAGTGGTGATAAAGGCGTTATCCAAGATGCAGAAGGAAACATTGTCGCACTTGTGACGGATACAAAATCAGCTCCAGCGGGACAAACATTGCATATCGTTGAAACAAAATCTGAATTAACAGTAGGAACAGAATATAAACTCGTTGTCAGTGAAGTTCGTCGTATGTTAATCGAAAGAAACCATACAGCTACTCACTTACTACATCAAGCGTTAAAAGATGTATTAGGTGGACACGTAAACCAAGCTGGATCGCTTGTTGCACCAGACCATTTACGATTTGATTTCACGCATTTAGAGCAAGTATCGCCAGAACAACTTGAAGAAATTGAAAAGATTATTAACGAAAAAATCTCAGAAGCCCATCCCGTTGAAACAATCGTGACGTCCATTGATCAAGCTCGAGAAATGGGTGCAATGGCTCTCTTCGGCGAGAAATATGGAGACGTTGTACGCGTGGTTTCAATTGATGATTACTCGATTGAGCTTTGTGGTGGAACGCATGTGACTAATACCTCAGATATCGGTCTGTTCAAGATTACAACTGAATCTGGTATTGGAGCTGGGGTACGCCGAATTGTTGCTCGTACAAGTGAAGGTGCTTTACAATGGGTAGATAAGCAATTAGAAGTCCTTGCAGAGACGGCCCAACTGACGAAAGCGCAAACGATTGACTTGGTAACAGATCGCGTTAAGAGCTTATTTGATGAAATTAAAATACTACGTCGTGAAAACGAATCCTTAAAAGCACAATTATCTAATGCCCAAGCAGGCGATATATTTGAGAATATCGAAACAATTGGTGACTATACGGTTATTGCCGAAAAAGTTGAAGCGAGTGACATGGACCAATTACGTCAAATGGGGGACAAATGGAAAGAGACCAATCCTTCAGATGTTTTAGTTTTAGCATTAGCAGTTGATGGGAAAGTAAATATGTTAACAGCTATGAGTGATAAAGCAATTAAAGCTGGGCTAAAAGCAGGAGACCTGATTAAAGAAATCGCACCGTTAGTTGGCGGAGGCGGAGGTGGACGTCCGGATATGGCTCAAGCAGGTGGAAAGAACCCTGGCGGTATCGACGAGGCATTAGCAGCAGCTAAAACATGGATTGAAAGTAAATAAGTACCACTATAATAAAGACGTAGGTAAAAATGACTAAAAAAGAGTTATCTATATGAAAGAACATGAAAATATCTGAAGTGCTTATACAAATATGTGGTATAATTTATTTGATAAGTTCGCTAAATTATTGAAGAAATGTCATCTTTTCGTTAAGATAGAGAGGACAAACTTCAGATTAGAAGACAGATGGGGGATAAAATCAATGAATAATGATGAACGTACAATGCGATTTGACGCAAACAAAAACGAGTCCAACAAAGTGTCTAACATGTTAAACACGGTATACAACGCTTTAGAAGAAAAAGAATACAATCCAATTAACCAAATTGTTGGTTATTTACTATCGGGAGACCCGGCCTATATTCCGCGTCACAACGATGCTAGAAACTTAATCCGTCGCTTCGAACGTGATGAAGTATTGGAAGAAATACTAAAAGAATATTTAGAGAGAAATGAAAAGTGAAAAGAATATTAGGATTAGATGTTGGCTCTAAAACGGTTGGTGTCGCTGTGAGCGATCCATTTGGTTGGACTGCTCAAGGACTTGAAACGATTCAAATTAACGAGTCAAAAGAAGAATTTGGCTTAAAACGCTTAGGCGAAATTATTGAAGAGTATGAAGTCAGCCAGATTGTAATTGGTTTACCCAAGAACATGGACGGTACCATTGGAGAGAGAGCGATCGCATCTCAAGATTACGGTCAATTAGTAACCGAAGAATTTGACCTGCCCATTATCTATCAAGACGAACGCCTGACAACTGCTCAAGCGAATCGCATGATGATAGAAGAAGGCGATGTGTCACGCAAGAAACGCAAGAAAGTCATCGATAAATTGGCGGCGATAATGATTTTACAAAGCCATTTAGACAGACAAGCAAATATGAAAGGGGATAACCCAAATGACTGATAAACATGAACACCTTAATGAAGATGAATTTATTACACTAGTAGACCCAGAAGGTAACGAGGAGCTTTATCAAATTCTTTTAACATTTGAATCCGATGAATTTGAAAAGAGCTATGTACTCGTTTATCCTGCTGGAAAAGCGGATGATGAAGAGGTTGAAATCTTCGCATTTGCCTATGACGATCCAGACGAAGGTCTTGAAGGTCAGCTACAGGATATCGAAACAGACGAAGAATGGGATATGATCGAAGAAGTTCTTGGTGCTTTCGTAGAAGACGAAGAAGAATAATTAAAACGGAGGGTGGGTAATTCCACCCTTTTTTTATGAAAATTATACTGAAATAACTCAACAACATTGCTTTAAACCACATTGTTATTCCTGTATAATATAATTTAGTTTAATTTAAAGGACTGAGCGACTTGAACGAACGAAATAAATCGAAAACGGTACGAAATATTATACTAGGAATTGTTGTCGTATTTCTTTTTGCAGTGATTATCTTAGGGTTCTTTGGTTACCGCTATGTCACACGTAGTGTTGGGCCATTAGACCCGGATAGTGAAGAAGTTATTGAAGTTGAAATTCCAACCGGCGCAACTCGTCGAACGATTGGTGGAATTTTAGAAGAAGAGGATGTTATTAATAGTTCATTTATTTTTGAATATTATGTCCGATTTAAAGGAAATAACGACTTTAAAGCTGGAACGTATTTAATGTCTCCCTCTATGTCGATGGAAGAATTAATGACCTACCTTAACGAGGGTGGTACACCGATTGCTAAATTACCTACAGGTCGTGTAACTTTACCTGAAGGCATTCATCTAGAAGACATTGCTGATCGAATTGAAAGTCAAACCGATTTTTCAGCGGATGATTTTATGGCACTTATCCAAAATGAAGCATTCATCAATGAAGTGGCAGAGTTGTATCCAGATTTATTAACAGATGCTTTAGCAGCTGAAAATACTCGTTATACCTTAGAAGGTTATTTATTCCCGGCAACATATGAAGTTTATGAAGAGACGACATTAGAGGCATTAGTCAAACAGATGATATCTCGTATGGATCAAGCTGTGAAACCACATTATGAAACTATTGCAGCTAGTGAATTGAACGTACATGAAACATTAGCGTTAGCTTCTCATATTGAACGAGAAGGGGTAACTGACGAAGATCGTGCTTTAATTTCAGGCGTGTTTTACAACCGTTTAGCAGTAGGCATGATGCTTCAGACAGACCCAAGTGTCAGCTATGCACATGGTTCACACCGTGAGCGCACCTCGTTAGCAGACCTTGAAATCGACTCACCATACAACACATATCGTGTAACGGGTGTGGGAGCGGGTCCGATTAGTAGTCCTTCTGAATCGGCGATTAATGCAAGTGTGAATCCAACTGAAACAGAATATTATTATTTCCTTGCAGACCTGGCCACAGGTAATGTATACTACGCAGAAGATTATGATGAACACCTAAGATTGAAAGCAGAGTACTTAGATTAAAACACAAAAGCATTGAGAAAACTCTCAATGCTTTTGTGATGAAATAAAGGATAAAACCGAATAATTAAGAGAGAGTGAAAAATATGACGCCAAAAAATAGACCTGTCATCATCGGAGTAGCAGGTGGATCAGGTAGTGGTAAAACAACAGTTTGTAATAAAATCAATGAGTATTTCGCAGGGAAATCGGTTAAAATGATTGAACACGATTCATACTATCGTGATCAAAGTGATATTTCTTTTGAAGAACGATTAAAGACAAACTATGACCACCCTTTTGCATTTGATACAGCTTTATTAGTTGAGCATCTGACTAAATTACAAAACAATGAAAGTATTGATGTGCCGGTCTATGATTATGCAAGCCACACGCGTAGCGATGAGACAATTCGTATAGAGCCACAAGATGTTATTATTGTAGAGGGAATCTTAATTTTAGAAGATAAACGCCTACGCGATTTAATGGACATCAAATTATATGTCGATACAGATAACGACTTGCGCATTATCCGCCGTATTCAAAGAGATATGAATGAACGCGGACGTTCACTTGAGAGTGTTATCAAGCAGTATTTAGATGTTGTTCGTAAAATGCATGAGCAATTCGTCGAGCCCTCTAAGAAATTTGCCGATATTATTATTCCCGAAGGTGGACATAATATTGTGGCGATTGATTTAGTGATTACGAAAATTCGTATGATCTTACATGAACGCAGTCAAAATAATAAGCTTTAAATTGTGGTAAAGGTTTACATGACCGGTATTATCGCAAGGTAGAGAAATAATTACCTTTACAATGAATTATATTAATGTTATCTTAATACCATCAAATTTCGGAAGCGTTATAAGAATAAGTATAATGATGTCCCCGTTGAGGGGCATCATTATATTTTCTTATTTAAAAGAAAATTATAATTTAGGAGCATTGAACAGATGAGTGAAAAAAGATTTCCAATGACAATAGAAGGTAAAGAGCAATTAGAATTTGAATTAAACGAATTAAAAACAACCAAACGAAAAGAAATTGTTGAGCGTATCAAAGTCGCTCGTGGTTTCGGTGACCTTTCTGAGAATTCAGAGTATGAGTCAGCGAGAGAAGAACAAGCATTCGTTGAAGGACGCATCCAAAAATTAGCGCATATGTTACAATATGCTGATATTATTGATACAGATGACGTTGTCGAAGGCGAAATTACATTAGGTCGCACGGTTCAATTTAAAGAATTGCCGGATGGTTTTGAAGAAGAATACAAAATTGTTGGTGCAGCAGAAGCCGATCCATTTGAAGGTAAAATTTCAAACGAATCGCCAATTGCTAAAGCACTAATGGGTCGTAAAGCTGGTGAACAGGTTACGATTGAAACACCAGGTGGACAAATGGAAGTTGAAATCTTAAGCGTTCAGTAATTCCAACCACTTAATCAACATAATTAAGCAAAGGACAAACCATCTCTACGAGGTTTGTCCTTTTTGTATACGCACATGCATAGGTCCTCAGACTGATTTTCTAAAATTCAAGTGCATATCGGTTCGAGTTTCATTATACTAACTATGAAGAATACTATAGCCAGGAGTGATTGTGTGAGAAGAGAATGGCTTAAAATTATAATCGGCCTAATAGCCTTATTAATGTTTTACGAAACTTTTAGTAATAGCTTTACGTTATTATTAATGACAATCGGAGTTGTTTCAATATTTTTGAGAAATCGAACGGGTAAGCACAACGAGAATATGTTATTGCTAATCGGTGTAAGTTCTATTGCTTTAGCCTTGTTGCTTAGTCGTTTAGTTTTCGTATTAATCGTTTTATTGGTCATTATTTTAATCGGCCAGTTTCCCGATTTATACCATACTGCACGAAAAGGTCTTAAAAAACGTCAACAACAAAGTAAAAGCAGTGAGTTTATTATGGTTCACTTTGATAAAGTGGAACGAGATACGGCAAAACTTGAGAAGAATAAATGGTTTGGTAACGATGAAGACACGACTGAGAATATCTATAGTTGGTCGGATGTGAACTTTACGAAAGGTTTCGGGCACACCATTTTTGATTTAGGAAATACAATTTTACCAAAGGACCAAAATGTCATCTTAATCCGAAAAGGGTTTGGAAATACGAAAATACTCGTTCCAGAAGAAGTATCGATTTCACTCGATGTCAGTATTTTACTAGGCAGTTTAATCATTGGTGAAGAAGAAATTTACATGAAAAATGAAACCTTCAAATGGCAGTCAGAACGCTATGAAACAAATGCACGTAAGATTAAATTAGTCGCCAATGTATTAGTTGGTGAAGTAGAGGTGATATTCTTATGAGCAAGAAGAGTATCATCTCTGAATTTTCACTCTATTTTGTGACATCTCTTATTGCATACTTTTTTATCGTGTTCTTTATTGCCCATAATTATATGGAAGAATCGATTGTAAACATATTATTTATCCGAACAGAGAATTTTGCACCACCACTCGTTATTTCGATTATTTTATATGCATTTATTTCCAGTATTGCTTTATTGTTATTTTTAAAATTTTATCAAAGAAGAAAAGAGAAACGAATGGAAGATGCGCTTAAGATGCTGAACAGTGGTCAATATTCAGCACAAATCTTTCTAAATATGTTTTCAGAGGATACGCCTATTCAGATAAATGACATTATTGATAAAGAATTTTTAAAATTACATGAAAAAATGATGGTCATTTCAGAAGAGGCTGTGAGTTCTGCACAACAAGCTTCAACAATCGGCGTGGAAACGCGTGAAGAAATTCTTGAGGCTGAGCGCCACCGTATTGCACGTGAATTACATGACTCAGTCAGCCAACAATTATTCGCAGCTGCGATGTTATTATCGACAGTTGAAACGGAGGCAGATGAGATACCCGATCACATTCAATCGCAAGTAAAGGTTACCAGTAAAATTATTGGGGATGCACAGTCTGAAATGCGTGCCTTACTCTTACACCTAAGGCCGATTAAATTGGACGGAAAATCATTAAAACAAGGTATTGAACAACTTCTGGATGAGTTAAAGACGAAGTTGCCAATTGACATTACACATGATATCGAGGACGTTACATTAACAGAGGTTGTCGAGGATCATATATTCCGAATTGTCCAAGAATTAATTTCAAATGTATTACGTCATGCACAAGCGAGTGAGTTAGACGTTTATTTAAAAAAGACCGATCACTTTTATCAACTGCGTTTTGTAGATGATGGTAAGGGTTTTGATATGTTAGAAAAGAAAAATAGTGGACATGGATTAAGAAATATCAAAGAACGAATTTCCGGATTAGGTGGAAACGTACGGATCGTTTCTTTCCCAGATCAGGGAACAAGTGTTGAAATTCGCGTGCCATTAATCACTGGGGGATAGAGAATGATAAAATTATTAATTGTTGATGATCATGAAATGGTTCGCTTAGGGCTGACTTCTTATTTTTCTATTTTAAAAGATATTGAAGTAATCGGTGAAGCCGAGAACGGAGCCGATGGGGTAAAGATGGCTCTGAGTATGAATCCCGATGTTATTTTGATGGATTTAGTCATGGACGTGATGGATGGTATCGAAGCGACAAAGGTGATACTAAAAGAATGGCCAGAAGCTAAAATATTGATTTTAACAAGTTTTATTGATGATGAAAAGGTTTATCCTGCGTTAGAAGCAGGAGCGAGTGGTTATCTACTGAAGACATCCTCCGCAAGTGAAATAGCTGAAGCGATTCGTCGTACATATTCTGGAGAAGAAATTATCGAAGAAGAGGTCTCGAAAAAAATGAAAGAAGATGAGCTAAGCGGAGACCGTCGAAACTTACATCAAGACCTAACCAATCGTGAAATGGAAGTGCTACATTTGATTGCGGATGGGTTATCCAATCAAGAAATCGCAGACAAGTTGTTTATCACGTTAAAAACAGTGAAAACACACGTATCAAACATTCTTTCTAAATTAGAAGTGTCTGATCGTACACAGGCAACAATTTATGCATTCAAACACAATATGATCGAATAAATAGAGGGCATCATCTTTCGAGATGGTGCTTTTTTAAAACAAAAAACTAAAAACCTCAGACACATTAAGTGCCCGAGGTTTTCTGTTAGTATTTAAATTATTCTTCTGTTGTTAAAACAACCGGTAGAATCATTGGTTTTCTTTCAGTTTCTGAATATAAGAATTGTTTTAGATCATCAATTAAATCGTTTCGCATTTTATACTCATTGATTTGTTTGAATCCAAATGAACGTTCGATACTTTCTTCAGCAATTTTTTGAGCATTGCGAATTAAGTCACCCGACTCACGCATATAAATAAATCCACGTGATACAATATCTGGTCCCGCTAATATTTTACGGTTCTTCGTGTCAATGGTCGCTACAACGACAACTAATCCATTGTCAGAGAGAATACGACGGTCACTTAACACGACATTACCGATATCTCCAATACCGCTACCGTCGATGTATACATCTTGTGCACTGAATTCACCCGCACGTCTTGCGTCTTGATCTGTAAAGGCTAGAATTTCACCGTTATCTAAGATAAAGGTATTATCACGCTCAACACCCGTTTTAACAGCTAATTCTACGTGCTCATGCTGCATACGACGCTCACCGTGAATCGGAACGAAGAATTTAGGTTTCATTAAGCGTAACATTAATTTCAGTTCTTGTTGGGCACCGTGTCCAGATGTATGAATGTTATTCATTTTACCGTGAACAATATTTGCTCCTGCTTCAGCTAACTGGTTAATTAAGTTATTTACTGAGTTTGTATTTCCAGGAATAGGTGAACTTGAGAAAATAACTGTATCTCCAGGAATAATCGAAATCTGACGGTGTGTCCCATTCGCAATACGACTTAAAGCAGCCATAGGCTCACCTTGAGAACCAGTACATAAAAGTAGTAATTCATGCGGTTCATAATTTTTCATTTCATGAGCTTCAATAAAGATACTTTCGTCTTCTTGAATGTAACCAAGCTCCATCCCAATCTCGATACCATTTAACATACTACGTCCAAACGCAGCAACTTTACGACCAGATATTCGAGCAGCACGAATTACTTGTTGAATACGGGATAAGTTTGAAGCAAAAGAAGCGAATATAATTCGTCCTTCGATATTTTCCACTAGATTGTTAATCGAATCATTAACCACTTGTTCAGAATCCGAGAATCCTGGGATTTCAGCGTTTGTACTATCCGATAGAAGGGCAATCACTCCTTCTTCACCAATCTTCGCCATTTTCTGTAAGTTCGCATCTTTACCAAAAGGCGGTGTGAAGTCAAACTTAAAGTCACCTGTTTGAACAACATGTCCGTAAGGTGTTTGAACCGCTAAACCGAATGATTCGGCTACTGAGTGATTCGTATGGAAGAACTGGACGGATAACTTACGGAATTTAACGACCGTATCTTCATCTACTTCATTCAAGATGGCATCTCGTAAAAGACCGCGTTCTTTTAATTTTCCACGGATCATTGCAAGCGCTAGCTTACTTCCGTAAATTGGTATGTTTAATTCTCTTAATAGATAAGGGATTCCACCAATGTGGTCTTCGTGACTATGTGTGATAAATAGTCCCTTAATTTTTTCTTTGTTTTCGACTAGATAAGTATAGTCTGGAATAACATAATCGATTCCAAGTAAATCATCTTCTGGGAATTTAATTCCCGCATCAATCACAATGAGTTCATCTTGAAATTGAACAGCGTATGTGTTTTTTCCAATTTCATCCAAGCCACCTAAACCAAAGACGGCTACCTCATTATTTTTTATGTTCGGTTTCATGTATTAGCATACTCCTTTTTCTATTTTCAATATTACGCAACACTGAATTCTTTCAGGCTACTTTTGTCATTTGAATCTCAACATGTTTTAGGTCATACTAATTCATAAACGTCTTTCTCATTTTCTATGTACGAGACGTGCTAGTTAGACTAAGAACATGGTTTTACGTACCGTTCCAAATAAACTGCGTAATTACGCATACTGTTATGATTATTTTAGCATAGAAAAAAATTGAAGTATAGCAACAAAGAGTTGAAACCGTTCCCGTGAAATAAAAGGTCGTTTATTCATCTTAGACAGATGAAGATTTAAATTATATTTATACTAAGTATTTAGAGTGCTATTAATCGATTGAAGCTAGCTTTATTGATATGGAAGATGTATAATGACTATGGTAAAAATGTATTATATGGGGGCATAGCTCAGCTGGGAGAGTGCTTCGCTGGCAGTGAAGAGGTCAGGGGTTCGAGACCCCTTGTCTCCATTATATAAAA
>DAIOTD010000023.1:11677-20375 GCA_036752205.1 Atopostipes sp. | reverse complement strand
CCAGTGAGATCCACTTGAACTTCTTGATTTTGCGCATTGATCCGATTTGTCATAACTGTCGCATGTTGATTTATGACATCTATTTCATCCGTAATGCGTCTAGAATAAACAGCTGCTTCCGTTTGAAAGTCTTCTACAATTGTTTTCACTTCTGGAATAAATCCAACCTGTAATTTAGTGACTTCGGTTTTTACATCATTGATAGCAGCTTGAACATTTGAAGCTTTATCTTGAACATCTTTGACATTTTCTTTTGTATTATTTACATAGTTTTTTACAAAAATTTGGTTCTCAGAACCGCTACGAGGATTATTTAGTAATACATATCCTCCTCCTGCAGCTGCTCCACCAAGTAATCCGATTAAAAAGGGAAACATTTAGGCTTCCTCCACTTCTTTTGCAATTTTGTCTTTCATATCATCTAACTCTTTGTCTGTATAATTGTCTGCATTGTGCGCCCATTTTAGACCAAAATCATCGTCATTCGAATAGCGTGGTAATAAGTGCACATGGCTATGGAAAACCGTTTGAAAGGCTACTTCTTCGTTGTTTACTAATACGTTCAGCCCTTCAACATCTGGATGGAAGTCACGTAAAGCACGCGCCACCTTCGGTACAGCCCCAAATACGTTTTGAGCGAGCTCTTCGTCGTAGTCAAAAATATTACGGACATGTTTTTTAGGAATCAGTAACGTATGTCCTGGCGTCACTTGCGACATGTCTAATATCGCAAAAACATTTTCATCTTCATAAACTTTTCGTGCAGGAATATCGCCGTCGCGAATCATACAAAATACACAATCTGACATAATATCGGCCTCTTTCTAAGTTTAGTTATACTCATTTTAGCATGAAGTAAAGATATCTAAAACTAATTACATTTCACGAGTCTGAAATTTCTTCATAAAAGCGATCTAAGAATGTTTGCATAAACTGTGTTCGAACCCGAGCTTCTTCTTTTCCAGCTTCTGTATTCATAGTTTCTTCTAGTAGTAATAGTTTTTCATAAAAATGATTTAAAACGCTTGATTCAGTGCGGTAGTTTTCTTCTGTTAATTGCTTAATAGTACGAGGTTTTGTGTCATCATACAATGCATTCCCACGATATCCGCCATAATAAAAAGTCCGTGCAATACCAATTGCACCAATCGCATCGAGTCGGTCAGCATCTTGAACAATTTGTCCCAAATGACTCAACGTGCGTTTCTTTTCGATATTTTTAGAATAGGATAAGTTTTGGATAATATCTAATATCTCTTCTAGTTGATTGGCTGTCGCACCGTTTTCTTCTAGTAGAGTACGTATAGTCCCGATTGATTGCCGTTTATCTTCATCTAGTTTTTCATCAATCGTATCGTGTAACCAGGCACTGGCGAATAGCACTTCAATTTCAGCCTCCGAAAAATCAGCATCACTTAATAATCGGACGTTGCTTTCAACGCGCAGGGCATGTTTCCAGTCGTGTCCAGTTGTATCATTTTCTAAAACAGTCTGGGCAAAATATTTAATTGCTTCTAGTTCCATCTCATCACTCTTTCGGTTAATCGTAATAAAATTATAACACAGCTTAATGGGGAGAATTCTACGTTTAATCGATAACTTGTGAAATCAGTTAAAATACTGTAATATAAGTCTCTTGTGAAAGTTTTGAAAACAAGCTAATTAATTTGGTCAACTAGACTAAGAATGTGATAGAATGGAAGAACAGCAGTAAAAGGGAAAGTAGGGACGTAAATGAGTTTGAAAATCAACCAACTGACAGGTGGCTATACACGAACGCCAGTTATAAAAGACCTGAATTTTGAAGTTGGAGATGGCGAAATCGTTGGGTTAATTGGATTAAATGGTGCAGGGAAAAGCACGACAATTAAACACATCATGGGCTTGATGACGCCTTTTAAAGGAAACATTGAAGTCGATGGCTTAACGCTTCAAGCAGATCCAATGGCTTACCGAAAAAAGATTGCATTTATTCCTGAAACACCGATGGTTTATCGGAACTTAACGTTAAAAGAACATCTTGAAATTACAGCAATGGCTTATGATATCCCTTATGAAACATTAATGGAACGCGCTCAACCACTTCTCGAGTTATTCCGTTTAGAAGAACGAATGGATTGGTTCCCAAATGATTTCTCTAAAGGAATGAAACAAAAAGTCATGATTATCACAGCATTAGTGACTGACCCCGATATGATGGTTGTAGATGAACCTTTCATAGGACTAGATCCAATTGCCATATGGGATTTCGAACAGTTATTACTCGACCGTAAAGCAATGGGAAACTCGATTCTAATGAGTACACACGTGTTACAAAACGCGGAAAATATCTGTGATTCATTTGTAATTTTACATAATGGAGTCGTCTATGCGAAAGGGACAGTAGAAGAGTTAACGAAACAATTCGATTTACCTGGCGCAGACTTAGAAAAAATCTATCGCTTTGTGGCACAGGAAGAAGGGTTCCGCCATGACGCTTAAAGAACTTTTTAGTAAAAGAAGAACTCGCTACATGAAAGAAATGATGAAATACGGTCGATTAATTTTTAACGATCATTTCGTCTTACTTCTATTTTTACTTGTTGGTGCAGGTGGTCTCGCATACTCAGATTATCTAGACACATTGACTCAAGGAATGATGCAGCCTCGTTTACTTGTGGGGGTTATTTTTTACATCATCACATCCACCGGCAGTACAACACTATTACTGGAACCCGCGGACCAAGTATTCCTTCTCCCAAAAGAAGAGGATTTCAAAGAAGTTTTTAAAGGATTAGTTAGTCGCAGCTTTATAGAATCGTTGTTGTCGGTTGGATTAGTAACAATCTTGAGTTTTCCAATTTTTGTTTCAACCATACAGGCACAGCCGATTGATATGCTCTTTATTTTCTTTGCGCTTGCGAGTCTAAAAGGATTAAATGCTTTATTTCAACTGATGCCATTTTTTGAAATGAATCAGTCCCAACGACCAAAGTATCAAGCAGTATTAAGTATCGTTAAACTTATCGCACTTATCGCATTATTATTTATCCACGTAAAAGTAACAGCAATTTTGTTAACTATCTTTGGTTTTATAATATGGACGCAGTTTTCTCGAGGTAACCTATTCTTAGACCACTTATTTAACTGGGAATCAATGATTAACGCTGAAGACCAACGTATTCAAAAATTGTATCGTTTTATTGGTATGTTTGCGACAGTACCGAATATTCAAACACCGATTAAACGATTAGCTTGGTTAGACCCGATTTTAAATGGTTTAACAAAACGAAATCCAAATGCATCCTATTATTACATTTTACGTTTGGCAATCCGTAATACGGAATACAGTTTAATGATTTTACGCGCTACAAGTATTGGTGTGGTAATTTTAGCCTTTACGAATACAATCATTCTATCGGCTGTAATCGTCTTATTATTTTTGTACATTATTGGGTTCCAACTTTTAACGTTAGTGAATGAGTTAAAAAAAGTCCCATTGTTTCAAATTTACCCTATTTCAGATGATGAAAAGACAAAAGCCGTACAAAAATTAATTTTTCAGTTTTTATTTATCGTTAGTATTTTATTAGCGCTCGCATCCCTAAATGGAGTCGGGTTATTGGGCTTAACCTTAGGTATACTTGGCTTTATGTTTGCTTATTTATTTAGTTATTTTTATGCCGCACGAAGAATTAAAACATAAATAACACAAATAGAACATACTGTCGCTTGACGAGTGACGGTTTCAAATTTAAAATAAAGAATACAAGGAACGAACGGATCGAAACAAAATAGAGAATATCAGTAAGATAAATAAACAATAAAGGAACGAATCAGCATGGAAATTGAACGAGAATCGGGGTGGAATTTACATCCTATCGGTGGAGAAACAGGTAAGGCATATATGGGGATTCGAAATGAAGAAAAGATTTTCTTAAAGAAGAACTCTTCCCCATTTATCGCAGCTTTATCGCTTAAAGGAATCACGCCTAGACTTATTTGGACCAAACGGACAGGTAATGGTGATGTGCTAACAGCTCAAGAGTGGTGTAACGGACGCACATTAGCTTCGCATGAAATGACATCCAGTAATATCGCAGCAATATTGAAGAAATTGCATCAATCGGACCGCTTGAAACGATTGCTTGAAAAAGTTGGTGGTGAAACAATTAGTGCTGTTGACTTGATCGCCGAATATGAAATTAATCTAGACACAGAATTAGAAACTCATCCAGTACTTGTCAATACCTACCACTACCTATTACGCGAATTACCACTTGGCTACACCGTAGATGATATAAGAGTTTGTCACGGAGATATATCGAGTGAAAACATGTTATTGTCAGATGATGGTGAACTTTTTATTGTTGATTGGGATACCGCTGTTTTAACGGATTATTTATATGATATCGGTCAGTTATTCGCACGCTATATTAATAAAGAAGACTGGGCAAAATGGGCAGACAAAAACCAAATGAATTTCACAAAGAATGAAATCAAACGAGTGAAATGGTATGCTTATATTAATATGCTACTCGATATTAAGTACGCATACGACAAAAAACGCTATAATAAAATGAATGACCTAATACTAAAACTAAATCACTGGTTAGAAGACGAAGGAATTATAGAGTAAACACGTAAAGTACCAGCTCATACTGGTACTTTTTTGCTGTTAAAAATAACTATAGAAGGTGACGAGATGCGCTTAAGAAATATACCAGAGGCAGAAGAAATAATTCAGCAACACCCTGAAATGATTACGATGGAAGCCGAGTCTTGGAAAGGGAAATGGCAGGAGCGATTTCCGAAGAAACAACCCCTACATCTAGAAGTCGGTTCTGGTAGAGGACGTTTTATTGTTGAAATGGCCAAACGATATCCTGAAATTAACTTTATTGGTATGGAACTACAAACCAGTATTATTTATAAAATTCTTGAAAAACAACTCAAAGAGCAGTTGCCAAATTTACAACTTTTGAATGGAGATGCAACATTACTACCAGAATATTTTGCGGCTGGTGAGGTAGATAAAATCTTCCTAACATTTTCAGACCCTTGGCCTAAAAAGAAACATGCCAAACGTCGCTTAACGCATGAGCGTTTCTTGACCCGATTTGAGGAGATTGTGAAAGCAGAAGGCGAACTCTTTTTCAAAACGGATAATCAGGCATTATTTGAGTTTTCGCTTATGAGTTTACCTAACTATGGGATGATTTTTGAGGAGATTATTCTAGATTTACATAATAGTGATCAAGCTGAAGAAAACATCATGACGGAATACGAAGAAAAGTTCTCAAATCAAGGATTTAGAATCTACCAACTGAAAGCACGGTTTCCGAAAAGAGAGAGCAAAAAAGCATAACCAGATTGGTTATGCTCTGTCTGATTCATTCGATTAAACTTTATAGACATCCATTAATGTACCAGAGTACGCATCTGCAACAAACTCATATTGAGTGACTTGTCCGTCTTCAATTCGAGAAATTCCACCGTAGTAAACTTTCGTTTCATACGAATATTTTTTCCATGGTACTTTAGTCATTTCAATCCAAGAACCTTCAATCGGACCTTCTTCTCTAAATTGTGTTTTCACACGGTTTAAAATCTTGTCCGCGTTTACAGGTGCTTTTTGATCGACTAGGAAAAATGTGAAGAATCCTGCGAAGAACGTTAAAATCGCACTAATAACAAGTACGGGAAGCAAATACTGCTTTTTATTTTTATCAAACATCTGTATCCTCCTTATCCTCGAAACCATTTTCTGTCTGTTAGGTTAGACCTATTTTAGCACAATTCTTTAAAGATTGTCATTTTTTTCAATTGCTTCTGTAAAAAGGAAAAATATAAGAGACAAATCCAGAAAAAATCTAAATGGTCTTACATTCAACCTAGAGGGTATTTTGTGTATAATAGATTAATGAAGAATATTTTAGGAGGCATTCAGTATATATTATGGACGATAAACGATTTGAACTTATAAAAAAACTGACAGAAACGCAAAGTGTGAGTGGATTTGAACACAATATCCGTGAAGTAATTCGGGATGAAATGACACCGTATGTTGATGAGATTCAACAAGATGGATTAGGTGGAATTTTCGGTATTCGCGATAAAAAAGATGCACCAACGATTATGGTTGCTGCGCATATGGATGAAGTTGGATTCATGGTCGCAAACATTACAGACAAAGGATTTATTAAAGTAGTTCCATTAGGTGGCTGGAATCCGCTAGTTGTGTCCGCACAACGCTTTACGCTACAAACGAGAAAAGGGGACTATCCAGTTGTTTCTTCTTCTGTACCGCCACATTTATTACGCGGTAAAGAAAATAAAATGCCTGAAGTTAAAGATATCTTATTTGATGGCGGATTCCAGTCAAAAGAGGAAGCAGAAGAATTTGGTGTGCGCCCAGGAGACACAATTGTTCCTGAAGTCGAAACCATTCGTATGGCAAACAACAAAATGATTTTAGGGAAAGCATGGGATAACCGATACGGTGTCGCAGCAGTTCTTGAAGCATTACGTGATTTGAAAGATACAGAATTACCAAACCGTCTAGTTGCAGGAGCAAACGTGCAAGAAGAAGTTGGCTTACGTGGAACAAAAGGTTCTGTTCGTAAATTCGACCCGGATTTATTCTTTGCGGTTGACTGTTCACCAGCGGATGATGTCTACGGTAACAGTGACTCATTTGGTAAGCTAGGAGAAGGGACACTTATTCGTATCCAAGATCCAGGCTTTATCATGTCCAAAGAAATGCGTGAGTTCCTACTGGATACAGCTGAAACACACAATATTCCATACCAATACTTTGTATCAAAAGGTGGAACAGACGCTGGAGCAGCACATCAATTAAACGATGGCGTGCCAAGTAGTGTCATCGGAATGTGTGCGCGTTACATTCATACGCACCAAACATTATTCCATATCGATGACTATGAAGCAGCTCTTGAAATGGTCAAACAAGTTATTTTAGGCTTAGACCAAAGTACAGTAGACACGATTAATCCAAAAATTTAAATTAAAAGAGGGAATCACATGTTAATAGCAAGTTATAACAATCAATCATTTAACGACTTACTTGTCGTATTACTAGAAAATTCTACAGTCGAAAACCAACATTTTGAACGTAAAGAAGATATTACACAACTGACGGATAAAAAGTCAGGAGCAGTAGTAGGGTATAACTTCTTTAATGCATCACAATGGTTAGAGCTTGAAGAAAGTGGACCAGTGACATTATCGGAAGAACAAGTTGAAAAACTAAACGAAGCAATTAAAGCAGCAGGTTTCGAAGGTGAGCTCGTCGCAGATACATCACCTAAGTTTGTGGTTGGGTATGTAAAAGAATGCGAACCGCACGAAGACTCGGATCACCTTTCTGTAACGCAAACTGAAGTGGATAACGGTGAAATATTACAAATCGTTTGTGGAGCATCGAATATCGCTCAAGGACAAAAAGTTGTCGTAGCTAAACCTGGTGCGATTATGCCTGACGGTTTAGTTATTTGGCCAGGAGAATTACGTGGGGTACCAAGTCATGGCATGATTACATCTGCACGTGAATTAGGTATTGAAGATCCTGAGGCAACCAGTGGTATCATGGTTTTAGAAGACGACGCAGAAGTCGGAAAAGCATTTGCATTTTAATTAAAATTAAATAATAGAAAGGAGGAGTTTTAATGAGTAATTATGATGGGCCAAGCTTTTTTAGAGATAATCATCCAAAGATACAGCCAATGGTTACCGAGCAGCAAAAGAAAAAAGAACAATCGAAATATGAGCTCCCGAAAACCATTCGGACACACGATCATTTACAAAATGAAGCACGGCAACATATGACGAACAGAAAAACTCCTTCACATGGCTTACCGCATGATCCGCCACCAGAACGTTATCCGTTCAAAAATAAGTATATTCCACCAAGCTTAAAAAATCTTGATGGTTGGCGTAAAAATGACGCGAATAAAACCTTGTATACAATAGTCAAGGAACGACTGCAGAAAGAAAAAGGGAGCTATCTCTTATTTGAAGAACACCTTTCTGATGAAATGAAAGCTAAGAATCAGAAACGGCAATCGACCAATAAAGATGCTGTAAATAACGTGGTGCCGGAACCCAAAAATGAGATACGTAAAGAAATAGTAACCCCTGCCACGAAACCGGGAACGGGATTACATCGTTCTTTATCCAATATTATGGCGGAAGAACAGCGTGGGATTCAGAAGAGTCAAAGCAAACTAAACAATCTTTTTAAAGAAAATGAAAAAAATGAGCGTTTATAGTAGCGCTTACAATTCAGGTGTGCTATACTTTACTTGAAATAAAAAGAGACTGTGAAATTTAAAAAAGTCTCTCAAGATTCGCGAAATAATGATGCGCAGATACAGTGATGGCGTCGGATGGCGATCGAGTGAGGTCTTTAGGAAAACTATAGATTGTAACACGAAAACCGTATAAAATATGGTAACAACGTATTCGAACGAGCAGCGATTCAATATTCAGAATCTTCAAAAAATCAATCTGAAGTCTACAAGGATAGAAATACCGAAACACAAATTATCTTTACCAGAATCAGTATTAAGAACCAATAGAATAAAAGTTTAAAAGACAGTTTTTAAGAAAAATCGAGTAAATATAAAATGCGAAAAAAGTAAGTAAAACAACCTTGTAGATTAAAGCAACAAGTATCAAGTAATAAAGCAGCAAAGCA
>DAIOTD010000023.1:9996-11577 GCA_036752205.1 Atopostipes sp. | reverse complement strand
AGCAACACAGCAACACAGCAACAGAACAATAGAGTAACAAGGGATCCAAAACGAATGCTGTTCGTTCGATACGATAATAATACACACGAAGACTCAAAAGCAACAAGAACACGAGTCTTCGTGTTTTTCGATTTTAATCGACAAACAGATTCTTGTCATTCAATGCACTAGCATTTTCGAAACATTTCATATAATATAAGAAGTCGAAAGCTTACCAGAAATAAATTAACTATCTTGGAGGAACATCATGAATCGTGATACAACTTATCATTTTGTAGGCATTAAAGGATCCGGTATGAGTGCACTCGCATTAATTTTGCATGAAGAGGGTTATAAGGTACAAGGATCAGATGTCTCAAAGCAATTTTTCACCCAAATCGCATTAGACAATTTAAATATTCCTATTTATGAATTTAACGCAGACAACATCAAAGAAGGACAGACCATTATTGCAGGAAACGCATTCCCAGATACACATGAGGAAATCGTTCGAGCAAAGGAATTGGGTCTGCCTGTTATTCGTTACCATGACTTTATCGGAGACAAAATCGTTAACTACACAAGTGTGGCGATTACAGGATCACACGGTAAAACAACAACAACCGGTCTTCTTTCGCATGTGGTCAGCAATATTGAAGACACGAGTTATTTGATTGGAGATGGAACTGGTCGAGGCGTTGAAAACGCAGATTACTTTGTATTAGAAGCTTGTGAGTATCGTCGTCACTTCCTAGCTTATAAAGCAGACTATGCGATTATCACGAATATTGACTTTGATCACCCTGACTACTATAAGAGTATCGAAGATGTCGCAGACGCATTCGATACATTCGCGCTTCAAACAACGAAGCGAGTGATTGCCTGTGGGGACGATAAACTACTTCGTGAAATGAAAGCAGAAGTCCCAGTCACATATTACGGTCTAGAAGATGGTAACGATGTTCAAGCAAAAAACATCATTAAAGATACTAAAGGCTCAAGTTTTGACACTTATATTAATGGTGAATTTTACCACCGATTCTTTATCCCTTCATATGGAGAGCATAACATTCAAAACGCTTTAAGTGTGATTGCATTTGGTTACCACGAAGACTTAGGTAAAGAAGCTGTTGCAGAAAACTTAGCCACTTTTAAAGGTGTTAAGCGACGTTTTTCAGAAAAAATGATAAGTGATACGGTCATTATTGATGATTATGCACATCATCCTGCTGAAATAAAAGCGACGATTGATGCGGCTCGTCAAAAATATCCGGATCGTGAAGTAGTCGCTGTTTTCCAACCACACACGTTCTCGCGAACAGTGGCCCTACTATCCGAATTCGCAGAAACATTAAGTATGGCAGATACAGTTTATGTCTGTGAAATCTTTACTTCTGCTCGGGAAGAATCTGGTAGCGTAACGATTGAAGATTTACACAAGAAGATTGATAATGCTGAAGAAATTCTTAATATAGATGATGTATCACCTTTATTAAAACATCAAGGTGAAGTAGTCGTATTTATGGGGGCCGGCGATATACAGAAGTATGAACAAGCCTTCCAGAAAATATTAAGTGATTTAGAAAAAACAACAAATTAAAT
>DAIOTD010000023.1:6490-9896 GCA_036752205.1 Atopostipes sp. | reverse complement strand
ATGAACAAGCCTTCCAGAAAATATTAAGTGATTTAGAAAAAACAACAAATTAAATGACAATAATGAGCTCTACAAAAAAACACGGCTAGAAATTTCTAGTCGTGTTTTTGCATATAAAGGTAAACTTATCGTGTTCGAGACGGTAAGTTATGGAAATCATTCCACTCCGTGTTCGTTTCAAAACGATGAATAAACTCACCATCTGAATTTTCATTATAAATGATATCGTCACTTATACGATAGAAGCGTAAGGTTTCCTTCGAACCGAATTCACCTTGTCTACCTGTAACAGTAAAAATGTTATCTTCTAATGTAATATTCTCTATATCGAACGCCAATGGTGTTGATGACCAGTAGGTACGACGACCGTGACCGATTGTTAGCATAGGTGTTTCAAAAGTCGGGCTAAAAACATAATTTAGATCCGACACACCTGTTTCAAATAATGAGGAGGTCTTATCATAGTTGTTGCTTGAAAACGTTGAAATAGCGTCATCTATATCAACATCTTGTTCTGGATGAGGTGTTTTACCTTTAATGATTTGGTGTTCTTTATACAGTTGAACTTCTGATAAATCACCAATACTGTAAGGATAATTTTTAATTTCAGCATCAGTCTCCAAATCAAAAACTTCTCTAACCTCAGTAGATAATTGGTCCTTGAAACGGTTCATGTAAGCTAAATTCGATAGGGTTGAAGCCACATTCTCTTCATACTTTGTGTCTAATCCATGTAGAGAAAGTTCTTGGTCTGTAACCCGTTTGAAGATTGTTCCAGAACTATGTAAAATGGCACGGTCTTGGTCTTCTTCTTTATGTAATGTGATTTTAAAAACCTCAATGGTATTCTGCTTTGGATCTGTTTCTTCTTCTGGTTAATACCCATTATCTTCATACAAGAATCGACGCGTTCTGTAAGTCATCGTATTGCCGTTAATTTCATAATCTAAGATATGAGATAACATATAAGAACTGCCAATCCACCCGGATTCAAAGAATCCATCTTGTATAGAAAAGTAATAAGTACCTAACTCCGAGTAAACCCCGTCACTCGCATGGAACTTATCATAATTCGCAAAGTAACCTGTGAAGTCTTCAAAGGTTAAATCAGGACCTTGATAGGGTTTCATCCCATATTCACCTTTTGAATCGATAAATAATTCAAACCGTTCATTAATCTCTTCGTCTGAAAAGGTGTTGAATTTAGTCGTTTCTAATTCAGGATCCGACAAAATCACGGAATCATCTATTCGTTCTATTGTAAGAGCGTTGTTTTCTGAATTTAATAGTGAGATTGTATCATCTTGATGTAAACCACCAAGGTGAACCGTCAAACTGTTTTCATTGATTTCTTCAGAAGAAATATCAAATGAATTCACATATTCGGATTCTAAATCTTGGATATAGAAAACAGAATCGATAATCGTAAATTGATATTCATCATTTCCCCAGTAGCCTGAAAAGTCTTCACGTGTCATTTCGTTCGTTTCATCGACCGCGTTCTCGCTTGTATTTGTAGCATCTGTCTCCGCGGCTCCCGGTAAGAATTGACAACCCGTTAATAAGAGAGAGGCGGCTAATAATAAAGAAAATCTTTTCAAATTTAATTCCTCCAATACTTTAATGTGCTTATGATACCATGATGACAAGATATTGTATATTGATTAATGAATGGCAAGAGAAATTTGAACAGTTAAATCGTAAAGCACAGAATATGTTGAACGAAATATATCATCAAAAGAATAGTTGAAAAAGGCCACTAACCTATAAGTAGGATAGCGACCATCTATTATTGTTTATCGTTTTATTCGCGGAAGGTTCTGGAAGTCTGACCAATCGGTATCCGCCTCAAAGCGTTTTGTGAACTGTCCATTCTCATCTTCCGCATAAATCACGTCATCACTTAACCGGTAGAATCGTAAGGTTTCTTCATCCTGACCTGTCACAGTGAAAATGTGATCTTCTAAAGTTACCTGTTTAATTTCAAGAGGGTTTGGTTCATCGGATAATTTAGCTTGATTAGCCTCTTGAATTGTTAAAATGGGATTTGGGTCGGAATTCGAGAATTGATAACTTTTAAAAGGTACGCCTGTTTCGTAAAATGAAGACGTACTGACATAATGTTTATTGAATAAAGCCGCAATAGCTTCATCAACCGCAATGTTTGTTTCAGGATGTGGAATGTCACCCTTAATAATTTGTTGTTCTCGGTACAACTGTACCTCCGATAATTCACCAATACTATATGGATAATGTTCAACATTGGGACGAAGTATATCGGGCTCAACTATTTCAACATCTAAATAATCTTTATGTAGTTGTTCTAAAAAGGACTCTATATCATTGCCGTACTGAACCGCTTTAACTTCGCCAGTGGTGCCAAATGTTTTTGCAATTTCCATACTATTTGTTCGTTGATAGATATCACCAGTTCGATGGAAAACAGCTCGGTCATCATCGGGAAAAACGGTCATTTGTTCAGTGACCATATGTGTAACAACCGTATTTAGATGTCCTTCTTCATACGCTTCTTTATTTTCTGGGAGCACAAATTCTCTAGTAAAAGTTAATGTATTGCTATCGATATCATAGTTCTTTAAAAAGGTAATTTCAGGTCGTGTCTCAGATGGCGCTACTCGATAATAGTCGTCAGTCAACCAAATAAAATGATCCTCTATCTCCTCTGTGCGATCGTTATTAAGCGGTTCATTAGTATGTAATATCCAATACCCTTTGAAATCATCTATACTTAAATCTGGTCCCTGGTAAGCTAAGACACCACTTTCACCTTTTGTATGAACAAAAAGTTTTAAACGCTCATTAATCACTTCTCCTGAAAGAGGTCTAAATTTTGCACTTCTAAGTTTAGTATCGGAGACAAATAGTTGATCCTCTTTAAACTCAAAGAGTAGAGGGATGTCTTGAGTAGAAATTAATGATATAGAATTATCTTGATTCAAATCACCCACTTGAATACTCAGAATGTTATCAATTATTTCTTCTGAAAGGATATCAAAAGAGTTTACGTATCCTGAAACTCTGTCTTGAATGAATAGCATAGATTCTTGCATGGTTAATAAATAATCTTGATTTGCCCAGTATCCTGAGAAATCTTCTCGACTAGCAGATAGCACTTCTTCAAATAAGTAATCATCTATATGTATATCGTCTACTTTTTCTTCGGAAGCAACGTTTTGATGACATCCACCTAAAAAAAGAGTCGCGATTAGGATATAAGTCAGTCTTCTCATTCAAATTCCTCCATACAATCAAAGTCTACTTAATCTTAACATAACGACATTATTTTGTATAATTCAGTAGAGTTTCTTTTAAATCCCTTAAATGGAAAGCAAAAAACTCAAAGCCCGTAAGCCTTGAGTCTAGTTATTAAATTATTTAACTAATT
>DAIOTD010000023.1:0-6390 GCA_036752205.1 Atopostipes sp. | reverse complement strand
GATACCACGCTTGAGAAAATTCCCGTAAGTGTTACTGTCCAATTAAAGACAACCTTACAATATAATGTGAAAACTAGATTAATATTAACATTAATCGGATTAAAAGTAAGAGGTATTAGATATTTTCTAGCAGAAGATAGTGTATTAATCAGCATACAGACGGTAAAACAAAAAATCCAGTTCGCATTTGGGGGAGGCGAACTGGAAACCATCTAGGGAACATTGGTTAAAAAATCATTCTAATCAACTGGTAAACGTTATTCTTGCTTATCTTTTACGATAAGCTTTTTATCCAAATGATTCGTTTGATGGAAGAATAGAAAGACAACAGCGATAGCAAGGTAACCAATCACAAATTGTGGATTGTATAAGAGACTTAAGCTTGGTGCATGAATTAAACCGATAGCGGATAATAGCGCACCGATTAATGCAATCACAGTAGCACGATCAAAGCGATCATCAATGATGAAGACAACAATTGCACCCCATAGTAAACCAGTAAACATCGCGCCTTGGCCTAAAGGAATAACAGCTTCTGAAACAGCTTCTAAAGCCTCTGGAGCCGCATTAGCAAATTTACTTTGTAAGTAGTTAGCTAAGTAAGGAAACATTGCGACGATAACGGCTGGGAAATGTTTTTGATTAACAGACGAGAATGTTTGAACAATCATAGATATTCCAACAAAAACCAAGATAGGAGCAATTGCAGATAGTGGAATGATTTGAGATAACACCGCAACTACACCAAAAGATGAAGCCAGTAAAAAGACCACACCATTTAATACAGAGTAACCACGACGAGCATTTTGGTGCTTCGCACTAATGGATGACATATAAACAGTTGTTGGGAAAGTTCCGCCAAATAATGCCCCAATCATCGTACCTAAACCGTCTGTTAACTGAGCTTCAGACACATTATAATCGTCGCCAGCAGCGGACATTGCTTCAACGTTGTTTAATGTTTCAATAAAGTTATAAACTGAAATTGGAATAATGGCCGCTAATACAGTAACCATCGGACCAAATAAATAACGGAATCCTTCAAAAGCACCTAGTGTTGGGACTGGAGGGTAAAAGCCAACAACACTTAATCCAGAAGTAATATCTGAAATGTTTGCCTCGCCAATCAAGTAAGCCAAAGTGGTTCCAATAATAATGGCAAATAGAGAAGTAGGAATTTTAAAAGGCATCGCTTTTTTTCCCGTAAAACCAATTAAAATAATGACTAGAGAAACCATTCCAATAATAGGGGACTCAAACGTGTGGAAAAACATTTGGCCACCAATGACAGAGTAAGCTACCCCAGCTAAAGCACCAAGCATCGCAGCTCTAGGTAGATAGTCGCGTATATATGTTCCGACAAAACTACCTAATACCTCAACAACACCACCAAGGAAAGTAGCAGCCATACCGATTTTCCAAGCTATATCTGGATCATTTGTCAAAGCTAAAGCAGGAGCCATAATACCAAATAGATAAATAAACATAACCGGTGTACTAATGCCATATGAGAGGGCTGTTACATCTGAACGATTTTCTTTTTTGGCTAACTTCTTCGCCATATGTGCATAGTAAAAATTACCGAATAAAACGCTAATCGCCGCACCAGGAATAACTCGACCATAAACGATACTTGCAGGATAACCCATTCCAAGCAGTGAAATGGCAATCACCACAAAATTTGCTAAGTTATTTTGAAAGAGAGCAAAGAACCCATCGATATCAGCCTTAACAAACCATGGATAGTGACTATCTCCAGAGCGAACAGCATTCTTAACAACTTTTTTTGACAAATCCATTAAATAAACTCCTCCTTTGATTTATAGAGACCAGTATATAAATAACGTTCGTAAATTACAAGTGCAAATGATGTAAAATAACAAAAATGTTACTTTTAATTTGTGGATATCTGTTTTTTACGATTTGGACGCGAATAAAATAACGAGTAAACTCCTAAAGGCGAACATTATTGCAAAAATAAGTATAAACTAATTTGGAATTTTTCTTGATTTCAAAAAAGACGATTTCGTTTCATCGAAATAAATGGATTTAGAATAACCAGCTACCTATAAAATTTATTTCAATCATGATTTATTAGTCTGTCTTTGATTCCACACCTAAATTCTTTGTTGCTTTAGTCAGCCCTGTTTTTTTGTTAGAATAGGTAAGACAAATATCGAGTAGCGCAGAAGGAGTTTTTATTGTGAGTAAAAAGAAATTATTATTAATTGACGGGCACAGTGTTGTGTTTCGTGCATTTTATGCTTTGCACAGTCAATTAGAGCGCATGAAAAATAGTAACGGCCTGCATACAAACGCATTGTATGGTTTCCACAATATGTTGGATAGCGTGATGCAAAAGGAACAGCCGACACATGCAATGGTTGCATTTGATGCGGGGTCAACAACTTTCCGACATGCATTTTTTGACGATTATAAAGGCGGCCGTGATTCGATGCCAGGTGAGTTAGCGGAACAAATGCCGTATTTAAAAGAATTGCTGGATGCTTTTGGGATGAAATATTATGAACTACCAAACTATGAAGCGGATGACATTATCGGAACCTTAGCGCACAAAGCAGGGGAGCAAGGTTTTGAAGTGGTCGTCATTAGTGGAGACAAGGATTTAACGCAACTCGTAACCGACAATATTCGAGTGGATTATACGGTTAAAGGGGTCTCGACGCTTGAGTCTTACACAATGGAAACGACAAAAGAATTGTTTGGCGTAGAACCGAATCAAATTGTTGACTACTTAGGGCTTTCTGGAGATCCATCCGATAATATTCCAGGCGTTACTGGTGTAGGAGATAAGACAGCGATTAAGTTGTTAGAACAATATGGAACGATGGAGAATCTTTACGAGCATATTGATGAAATGAATAAATCAAAACGAAAAGAAAATCTGATTAATGAAAAAGAGACAGCTTTCTTAAGTAAAAAGTTAGCGCAAATTAATATTGATGCGCCAATTGAAGTAACCGTAGAAGAAACGGATTATAACGGCAAAGATATGGAGAAGTTAATCAGTTTCTACAAAGAAATGGATTTCAGATCACATTTAGAAAAATTAGATACTTCTGAGTATATGGAAAAATTGGGTGAAACCAAACAGGAAGTCGAGTATGAATTTGTCTCGGAAATTACCGCCGATTTATTCGCAAATACAACCGCACTCTATCTTGAAATGCTGGATTCAAACTATCATCAAGCAGATATTGTTTCAGTCGCCTGGGGTACGGATGAAAAGGTTTATGTCACAGATTGGGAAACAGCTTTTGAGTCCGAAGCATTCAAAGCGTACATTGAGGATGAAATGAAACACAAAGTCACTTACGATGCAAAAGCTACTTATGTTGCATTGAAATGGCGCGGTTTCGATTTACGAGGGGTCGACTTTGATATGATGTTGGCTTCTTATTTACTAACTTCAGAAGATAGTAGTGGAGATATTCATGATGTAGCTGCGAAACATGGTTACCATCATCTTCTGCCAAACGAAGCAGTCTATGGTAAAGGTAAAAAAATGGGCGTACCAGAAGATATCAATAAAATGCATGAACATGTAGCAACCAAGATAAATGCCATTTATACACTCAGAGAATCACTAGCAAATGAACTAAACGAAAACGAACAGGAAGAGCTCTTATATGATATTGAATTACCACTGACTTTTATTTTAGGTGACATGGAAGTTGATGGTATTAAAGTAAATAGCGAAGAGATGATGAGCCTTCAAGTCGAATTTGCTGAAATTCTTTCTGAAATTGAAACGAAGATTTATGAATATGCAGGTGAAGAGTTTAATATCAATTCACCGAAACAACTAAGTGAAATTTTATTTGTAAAAATGGAATATGAACCGATTCGTAAAACAAAAACAGGTTTCTCTACAGCACAAGATGTGTTAGAGAAGATGGAAGACTATGCACCAATTGTGGAATATATCTTACGTTACCGTACAATTGCAAAAATCCAGTCAACTTATGTCGATGGGTTATTAAAGGTAATCGATGAAGAAACAGGCTTAGTGCATACACGATACCAACAAACAGTAGCGCGAACAGGTCGCTTGAGTTCGGTTGATCCTAACTTACAAAATATTCCGATCCGTACAGAGGAAGGCCGTCGTATTCGTAAAGCCTTTGTTCCACGTCAAGAAGACTGGAAATTATTCGCAGCTGACTATTCTCAAATTGAGTTACGCATTTTAGCGCACATTTCAAAAGATGAGCATATGATTGAAAACTTTATCGAAGCAGGCGATATCCATACAACGACTGCTAGACGAGTGTTTGGTTTAGCCGATACAGATGAAGTGACACCGAATATGCGTCGTGATGCTAAAGCAGTAAACTTCGGAATCGTCTATGGTATATCGGATTATGGCTTGTCTGAAAACTTAGGCATTAGTCGAGCAGAAGCGAAAGATTATATTGATACGTACTACGAGCGATACCCAGGTGTGAGCGAGTATACGGAAGACATTATTCGCGAAGCAAAAGACAAAGGTTATGTCGAAACTATTTTCCATCGTCGCCGTTACCTACCAGATATTAACTCACGAAACTTTAACTTGCGCACTTTTGCAGAACGAACAGCGATGAACACACCGATTCAAGGGAGTGCCGCAGATATTCTAAAAGTAGCCATGGTTAAAGTCGCAAAACGATTAGAAGAAGAAAACTTAGAAGCTAAAATGTTACTCCAAGTACATGACGAGTTGGTTTTTGAAGCACCAGAAAGTGAAATTCCAGCACTTAAAAAAATTGTTGAAGAAACAATGGAACATGCCATTGAGTTAACGGTGCCATTAACGGTTGAAAGTAGCTCGGGTGATACTTGGTACGAATTATAGGGTTGTAGAAATGGAGAGAGTTTGTTGCCAGAATTACCAGAAGTAGAAAATGTCAGACAAGGGCTCGAAGCTATCGTGGTCGGTGAAACCGTCGAAAAAGTAGAGGTTAGATGGCCCCGTATTATCGAATCACCAGAACCCAATGACTTCAGAAAACGTCTAATGGGTCAAACGATTGAACGAATCGATCGCCGTGGGAAGTTTTTAATTTTTTATTTCACGAAGGATGCCATGATTTCTCATTTAAGAATGGAAGGTAAATACCAACTAGTTGAACCGGAAAAAGATGGACGACTACCAAGACGCACTAAACATATGCATATTATATTTCACATGAAAAGTGGTCGTAAATTAATTTACCATGATGTTCGTAAGTTTGGACGCATGAGTTTAGTTGAGAAGGGATCCGAGTTTGAACATAAGTCATTAAGCAAACTTGGTCCAGAGCCAACAGCGGATGATTTCAAATTAGAAGACATGCAAAAATTCTTAACACGTCGCACCAAAGCGATTAAAGGAGTTTTGCTCGATCAACAAGTTGTCGTTGGTTTAGGAAATATTTATGCGGATGAGGTCCTATTTCAAGCGAAGATTCATCCATTAAATCCGGCAAACCGCCTGACTGACGATGAAGAAATTCGACTGCATGAATCCATCATTCAGATTATGGATAATGCCACACGAAATGGTGGAACCACGATTCGCACCTATCAGAATGCTTTTGGAGATGCTGGAACTTACCAGAATCATTTAAAAGTCTACGGCAAAGATGGAACAGCTTGTCCGAACTGTGGAACTGAAATCGAAAAAATTAAAGTGGCCGGACGAGGAACACATTACTGTCCAGTATGCCAACCGATGAAAGTGTGAGTGAGATGACTAAGATACTAGGTCTAACGGGAGGCATTGCCTCAGGGAAATCCACTGTGAGCGAATATTTTAAAACCTTTGGAATTCCTATTATAGATGCAGATAAAGTGGCACATGACGTGATGCGTGCAGGTCAACCAGTCGTTCGTGATATTGCGGAGACTTTTGGGGAAGAAGTCATGTTGCCTAATGGTGAAATCGACCGCGAAAAACTCGGACAAATTGTTTTTAAGGATTCGGACAAGAGAAAACAGTTGGATAACCTTGTTCAAACTGAAATTCGAGACGAGATTGAGCGCAGAATCAAAGTGCTCATGGACGAGAAGAAACCATTAATCATTTTAGACATACCTTTATTATTTGAAGCAGGTTATGAAAAGATGGTAGATGAAGTGATGGTTGTCTATGTCGATACTGCAACGCAAAAAGAGCGACTACTGAAACGGAACACAGATTTGACTAGTGAAGATGCGGATAACCGAATTCAATCACAAATGCCTCTAAAAGATAAAGCCAAAAAAGCGGATGCCATCATTGATAACACAGGAACGATAGATGCTAGCCGTAAGCAAGTTGAAAAATGGTTGAAAGAACGTTACCCAGCCATCCATGCGAATGCTTAAAAAAGTGGAACTCGAACGTTGAGTTCCTACTTTATTTTA
>DAIOTD010000022.1:0-20556 GCA_036752205.1 Atopostipes sp. | reverse complement strand
TATAGTTCATCTAAATCCAATCTGGATCGGAGGATTTCGATGAATCTCGCAGTCATATTTGCTGTATATCCCCATAATGAGTGATCTTTTATCTCATAAACAGGAATTTTATCTCCATGGTTTGTAAGTTTCCGTTCAAACTCATTTTCTCCTAAACTTTTCTCAAACTTTTCATCTAATCTTGGATTATAACGAACAGAAAAGTAATTCGGATCATTCTCTATGAAATAGTTAACCGGAACAGAATAGATTGTTTCTACCTCTTCATTTGGATGAATATCTGAGATATCTAGATCAACTATTTCGCCAACAAAACATCGTATAATCATATACTGACCAATAATATAATCCATTTCACCATGGACCTTAATATTTTCACGTTGAATGTTTAACTCTTCCATCGTTTCCCGCACGGCCGTTTCCTCATACGTTTCTCCAGGTTCAACCTTTCCACCTGGGAATGACGAATCCCCCGCTTGTGATACGAGTTGACTGCGAACCTCATATAAAATGTGCCACTCGCCATCCACTTTGATTAATGGGATTAGTACAGCTGATTCTTTTCGGTTTCCGTACATTTTAGGCTTGTAATTATTCATTATCTTTTTTATGTCTGAAATCATTTATTAATCGCTCCTATAGTTTGTCACACTTAGTATACTATACTTTCCGAATTCGAGACAATTTTCTTTGTTGATATAAAGATTTTTACAAATAAGAAGCAAAAACAGAAAAAACAGAGTGGGATCTCTGCTTTTCCTGCTAATGTTTTGACGTATATTACTCTAAGTAGCTTTTTGGGGAGTATCATTATATTTTGGGGAAATGATACGCTACTCTTAATTCGATTATAGCGTTCGATTGTTAATTAATTGGTTAAATCATGTAAAGTTTTTGAAAAGTTTTTTTAAAAAGGGGCTTTTTTCAATTTTTTACATATTATTCAAAAAAGTATCTATTTTTGATTTCAAAATGACAGCGTTTACATTACAATAAGAGTAATACATATTTAATAGAAAGGTGGGAAAAGATTGACGAGTGAAATACGATTTAACGAAACCGTTTTACGGGATGCCCATCAAAGTTTGATGGCAACTCGAATGTCGACAGCTGATATGTTACCAATTGTAGAACAAATGAATAAAGCGGGTTATTATGCTTTAGAAATGTGGGGTGGTGCAACATACGATGCGGCGATACGTTTTCTTAATGAAGACCCATGGGAGAGGTTGCGTAAAATTCGTGAATTGACTCCGGATACGAAGTTGATGATGTTGCTCAGAGGTCAGAACTTGATTGGTTATCGTCATTATGCCGATGACTTAGTCGATAAGTTTGTAGAAAATGCAGTGAAAAACGGGATTGATATCTTCCGTATATTTGATGCTTTGAATGATCCCAGAAATCTTACTGCATCCGTTGAAGCTGCGAAGAAATATGGTGCACACGTTCAGCTGGCAATTGCCTATACTACGAGTGAGATTCACACCGTGGACTACTATATTGAGTTAGCTAAGGAATATGCTGAAATGGGGGCTGACTCTATTTGTATAAAAGATATGGCCGGAATTTTAACACCTTCAGATGCTCGTAAATTAATTGCTTCCCTTAAAAAAGAGATCGATGTGCCGCTTAACCTGCATACTCATGCCACAAGTGGTATTTCACAAATGACCTATCTCGTAGCTGCTGAAGCTGGTGTCGACATGATCGATACAGCTATTTCACCTTTTGCAGAAGGAACCAGTCAACCCGCTACAGAATCAATCGCAATCACACTCTCAGAACTCGACTTCCATACACACTTAGACATTCCAACTTTAGAGGCTATTGCAGACTATTTTAAACCCATTCGTGATAAATACTTAGAAATTGGCACGTTAAACGCTAAAACGATGTTTACAGACCCTAAAGCCCTTATTTATCAGGTGCCTGGGGGAATGCTTTCAAACTTAACCTCACAGTTAAGAGAAGCTGGTGCTAGCGACAAATATGAAGAAGTACTTCAAGAAGTACCAAATGTCCGCGCCGACTTAGGTTATCCACCACTCGTTACACCAATGAGTCAGATGGTGGGAACGCAAGCCGTGTTCAATGTCCTTACAGGCGAACGGTACAAAATGGTGCCAACTGAAATTAAAGATTATCTAAAAGGGTTCTACGGAAAGTCTCCCGCTCCTGTTGATGAAGATTTTAGACAATCAATTATCGGGGATGATGAGACAATTAATACGAGACCTGCTGACCGACTAGAACCTGAGTTCAATCGCATCAAAGATGAGCTTGGGGATCTTGCTAAAAATGATGAGGATGTATTAACGTATGCACTCTTCCCTCAAGTTGGAAAAGAGTATCTCGAAAAGAAATATCAAACGAAACCAAACAAAGAAGAACCAATCCGAATACAAGCACGCTATCGTGTTTAACAGTTACGCTCAAGGAGGATTCGTATGGAAACAATATCAATAGCCGATGGATTAGTCTTAACCGTTGTTGCTATGCTTGTAGTCATTATGGTGTTGGCATCAATTTGGGGATTTGTTGAACTTGTCGCGAAACTATTGGCAACTTCGGGAGAACCAATTATGGAAAGCCCCACTATATCTAAATCGCCGATAACCCAAATGACCGAAAATCCACAGCATAAAAAAGTAGCAGAAGTTATGGCTTTGATTACCGCTTCAAAAGATAAACCGAATAAAAAATTTGAAATCGTAGAAAGCAAGCGCATAAAGTAAACAGGAGGGTCCTACGAATGAAAAAATACGAAGTAGAAATTAATGGTGAAGTATATCAAGTTGCTATTCGCGAATTAGCCGATGATGCCGAAATGACACCCCTAAACCCAGAGAAATCTCTTGAGCCTGATTCATCTGCAAGTCCTGCAACTCCTATTACTTCTTCTGGAGAAGATGTTCGAGCGCCAATGCCTGGGACAATTTTGAAAGTTGTGGTCACACCCGGTCAGTCCGTGACTAAAGGTGAGACATTAATTGTATTAGAGGCTATGAAAATGGAAAATGAAATCGTAGCTCCAGTAGATGGTGTAGTGAGTGAAATCTTGGTCCAAGCAAATGACCGGGTACAATCAGATCAGCTACTCCTCACGTTATAGGGAGGTGTCTTAAATGTTAGATAGTATCAAAGAGTTAATTGTGACTTCAGGATTTATGAATATGACGATTCAAGAACTTATTGTTGTGATACTCTCTCTTATTTTAATTTATTTAGCTGTTTCAAAAAATTACGAACCTTACTTATTGATTCCAATTGGATTTGGGATGTTGCTAGCTAATCTACCACTAACAGGTTTAATGGATATACCGACTGCAACAAGCAATGGTGGTCTCCTTTATTATCTCTACCAAGGAGTGAGCCTCGGGATATTTCCACCACTAATTTTTTTATGTTTAGGTGCTGGGACTGACTTTGGCCCGCTTATTGCGAATCCTAAAACACTACTATTAGGTGGAGCGGCACAATTTGGAATATTCGCAGCATTCTTCGGTGCATTAGCACTCGGTATGACACCTAGTGAATCAGCCGCTATCGGGATTATCGGCGGAGCGGATGGACCAACTGCTCTTCACTCTGCAGCTATATTAGCTGAACATTTATTACCGACTATTGCTATCGCTGCCTATTCCTACATGGCGCTTGTTCCAATTATCCAGCCGCCTATCATGCGTTTATTAACAACGGAAGAAGAACGTAAAACTGTCATGACACAATCTCGTGCTGTTTCTAAAAAAGAAAGGATTCTCTTCCCGATTATTGTAACCATTTTTGTCAGTCTGCTCATCCCATCATCTACTCCATTAATTGGTATGCTGATGCTTGGTAACTTAATCCGTGAAAGTAATGTCGTGCCTCTCCTCGCAGATACTCTAGAAAATTCAATGATGTACATTATCACTATATTACTTGGGATATCCGTTGGTGCTTCTGCTAACGCAGAACTACTACTTTCAACTGCAACATTGAAAATTATTTTTTTAGGATTATTTGCTTTTTCAATGGGAACTGCTACCGGTGTCCTTATGGGTAAATTGATGTACAAGATAACTGGTGGAAAGATAAACCCACTCATTGGATCCGCTGGTATTTCGGCAGTACCAATGGCTGCTCGCGTTTCACAAGTGGAAGGTATTAAAGCCAATCCAAACAATTACTTACTCATGCATGCAATGGGACCTAACGTCGCTGGTGTTATCGGTTCAGCCGTTTCTGCAGGTATCTTGATTCACTTCTTTGGTTAAAAAATATTGATTGTCATATTAAATAGCCCTAGATAAAGGCCTTTACCTCTATCTCGGGCTATATTTCTGCGTATAATCAGATTTACCCAATCAAACTAATACGCCTTAAACCAATTCACAATTTCTTCTAGTCGTTGCATTCTCAAATTCGGAAGGCCATTTCTGGATAAGCCATGGCTCGATTTCGGAAAAGTAACTAGTTTCGTTTCAACCTTTTGTTTTTTCATAGCGATATACATTTGCTGACCTTGTTCTAGGGGACAACGTAAATCTTCTTCTCCGTGAATAACAAGCAGAGGTGTTTTAGCATTTTGTGCATGAGCCAAGGGTGACATTTGCCATAATTCATCCGCTTTACTTAAGTCACGACCCAATTGGAACTCAACAAACATCGGTCCAATATCACTCGCGCCGTAGAAACTTAACCAATTACTGATACTACGCTGTGTTACAGCTGCTTTAAAGCGATCCGTGTGTGTAACAATCCAGTTCGTCATAAAACCACCATAACTACCTCCAGCTACATAAAGATTCTTCGAATCAATTTCAGGATGCTTTTCTAAAACAAAGTCCAATCCATTCATTAAGTCTTGATAATCCTCGTCTCCATAGTTATTTAAAATTGACGCGACAAATTCTTGTCCATAACCACTTCCACCACGTGGATTAATTAAAACAACGCCGTAACCGGCTGCTGCGAGTGCTTGCATTTCATGGAAGAACGTCTCACCGTACGATACTTGCGGTCCACCATGTATATATAATACAGCAGGATGATTTTGTTTAGCGTCGACTGGAGACATATACCAGCCTTGGATATCCCAATCTTTCACACTCTTGAACCAGAAACGTTCTGGCTTAGTTACTATATGCTTTTCGAGGAAACTTTCATTTGGATGATATAAGTCAGTCACTTCAGACGTCTCAAGATTTAAAATGGCTAATGCACTCGGAATCGTTAAAGTAGCATATGAAATCGCAACACGCTTCTTATCATCGAAAATTTCTAAGCCCGTGATATGCATCTCTTTATCAAATACTTTTTCGACGTTTCCATCCATGTCACCTTTATATAGCGTAATCTTGCCATGTTCGGTTACTTTGAATAGGAACGTCTTACCTTCTTCTAACCACCATAATTCATCCCCACCAACATTTTGCTGAAAGTCACCAACTAATGTGTCACCCACACCATGGTCTAATTCAGCTGTTAGATTTGTTAGTTTTTTATTTGCCATATCAAGTCGGTAAAGATCTGTTTGCGAAACAAATTTATACTCAAAGTCATTCCCCATTAAGATAAATGTATCTTCCGCATCATTTGCTAAACCAAAAGAGAACATTCCGGTCGGTACATCTGTCGTAAGTAATTCTCTTTTCTCCGTATCTAGATCATAACGGTATAAACTTCCACCATATACCCACTCATCTTCTGGATTTAATCGATCATAGTACAAAATGAAAGACTCATCTTTTGAGACATATTGAAGTGACAGACCTCGGTCTTCTTCTAGTACGACTTCAGCCTCTTCATGGCCTAATAATATTTTCTTAATTTGATACAAACGGTCTTCAGGTAATACCCCACGACCATCCATTTTATAGGTTACTTTTGTGCTGACATTTTTTTGAGGTAATTTTTTAGAGCTTTCTTCTTTTTTATCTTCGTCTTCTTTTTCATCCTCTTGTTTCATCGATGTTTGATAATAGACAGTCTGACTATCATCTACCCAAATGTAACCACCAATGCCCTCCTCTTCAAAAGTCACCTGCGTCGCGGCCCCTCCAGTTAAAGGCATTGTAAAGAGCTGAACTTTTTTATCTTTCGTGTTGTTTGAAAGGAACGAAAGCATCTTCTCATCAGGAGATAATTTAATTTGAGTATTCGTACTTCCGGAATCCCCATATAAAGTACGTTCCTTTGTTTCAGGGTTAATTTGATAAATTGACGTTTTGTAGTTGTTTTCCTCTTTATCAATCGATGTTTCTAGGTAAAAGACAGAATCCCCAGCTACAATCGGTTGGCTGACATTTTTCAGTTCAAATAAACTTTCATTCGTTATCTTGTTCATGTTATCTCCCTTTCTGAAATGAGTGTGTGTAACAAGCATAAAGATTCAACGTAAACTAAAAACGCCTGCGACTGAAAACCCATTCCAATCGCTAGGCGTTTAATTTCTAAATCATTTTAATTAATCGTCGAATTGGTACTCCTGTTTGTTTTTAAATTTGTTAAAGAATAATGGAGAAACAGAACGTTCTTCATAGATACGTTCGATAGCTTGTCCAATTAATTCACTAACACTAATTAATTCAATCTTATCAATTCGTTTATCTTCAGGCAAGTAAACAGAGTCTGTAACAATCATTTTCTCAATCGCTGAATTTTCAATACGTTCAATCGCTGGAGGTGAGAAAATTCCGTGCGTTGCACAAGTGTAAACAGCTTTTGCACCACGGTCTTTGATTGCTTGTGCGGCATTCACTATTGTACCTGCTGTATCAATCATATCATCAATAATAATAGCTGTCTTACCTTCGACTTCACCAATGATGTTCATGACTTCTGACACGTTTGCTTTCGGTCGACGTTTATCAACAATCGCAATTGGTGCCTCTAGGAACTCAGCTAATTTACGTGCTCTTGTTGCTCCACCATGGTCAGGTGAGACGACAACAACATCATTCCCCATTAAATTGTTGTCGATAAACCAACTCGCTAATAATGGTGCTCCTAATAAGTGATCCATTGGTATATCAAAGAATCCTTGAATCTGAGCAGCATGTAAGTCTAGAGCAACAATTCGGTCTGCTCCTGCTTCGGTAATTAAGTTTGCAACTAGTTTCGCTGTGATTGGCTCACGCGGTTTTGCTTTACGGTCTTGGCGCGCGTAACCGTAGTAAGGGATTACTGCTGTAATTGTTTTAGCACTTGCACGTCTTAATGCATCAATCATGATTAATAATTCCATTAAATTGTTGTTTGTTGGATAAGAAGTCGATTGTACAATAAAAACATGGTCCCCACGAATAGATTCTTCGATGCTAATAGCCGTTTCGCCATCCGCAAATGTATTAACGGTTACTTCCCCTAAATCTACGTCTAAATAGTTTGCAATTTTCTCTGCTAGCGGTCGGTTTGAACTTAATGAATACAGCTTTAGGTGTGATTCTTCGATTCCCATTTATATTTCCTCCATTTTATATGACTGATTACTACTTGTTTTGGTATTTTTTATTTCTTTTCAAAAAAGCGTTCATGGAACCCTTCTTTGTTCTCTTGCCTTGCACGTGCAATACCAAGCGCACTTGCGGGTACTTCTTTTGTAATAGTCGATCCAGCTGCTACAAATGAATTCGCACCAACTTCAACTGGTGCAACTAATGTTGCATTGCTACCGATAAACGAATTGTCCCCTATAATTGTTTTGTTTTTAGTTATACCATTATAGTTAGCTACAACAACCCCACAACCAACATTTACGTCAACTCCGATTTCGGCATCCCCAATATAAGTGTGATGACCTGCTTTTGATAGGTTACCAATCGTTGACTTCTTCACTTCAACATAGTTTCCAATATGAACACTTTCACCGAGTACGCTACCCGTACGCAGATGACTATTTGGCCCTACATCTGAATTTTTTCCAATAATTGATTCTTCAATGACCGATTGTTTAATTTCAACGCCATCTGCCAATTGGCTATCACTAATGACAGAACCTAATCCGATAAATGCATCTTCACCGATTGTTGTACGCCCTTTAATATAGGTATTGGGCTCCACAACTGTATCCCTAGCGATTTCGACATCTATTTCAATATATGTTGAATTTGGATCGATGATTGAAACACCATTCGTCATATGCTGCTCATTGATACGCTCACGCATAATTCGACTGGCTTCTGCTAATGCTACACGATTATTCACACCAAGTGCCTCATCCATATTATCTAACTGGAAAGCACCGACTTTTTCATGATCATTTTTTAAGATTTCTAAAACATCTGGTAAATAATATTCACCTTGAGCGTTATCATTATCTACCTTTTCTAATGCTTGGAATAATGCTTGATTGTCGAAACAATACGTTCCAGTATTGATTTCTCGAACCTTCTTCTCGTCTTCTGAAGCGTCTTTTTCTTCAACTACTTTACTGACTAATCCATCTTCCGTTCGAATCACTCGACCATAGCCAAATGGATCATCTGCTAAAGCAGTTAAGATTGTAGCTTTGGCCTCTTCTTCTTCATGAAAGGCCATCAGTTGCTGTAACGTCTCTGCACGTAGTAAAGGGGTATCACCAGAAAGTACTAGTGTTGTTCCTTCTTTACCTTCCAATAAATCTTTCGCTTGCATTACTGCGTGAGCTGTTCCCAATTGTTCTTCTTGGAAAACATATTGACTTTTTTCTCCAAGATAATCTCGAACGACTTCTGCCCCGTGACCTGTGATTGTAATCACTTCAGAGGCATCCGCATCAATAGCTGCGTTTACAACATGTCCAACCATCGGACGACCCATAACGGGGTGCATCACTTTAAACAGTTTAGATTTCATTCGTGTTCCTTGTCCTGCTGCCAAGACAACAACATAACGATTCTGCATGACTTTCTCCTTACTTCCCATCAAAATTTTAAATATTAGTGCATTTATTATCCTATAATTCTTGCCTTCATCTTAAGGGAATTAGGCCTAATTTTCAATAGACTTTCATGATGTCAGAAAGTTTCCAGCATCTACTTTTATTGTGTCTGCTTCTTTATTTACATCGATTACTTTTAAAAGGGATTTCGTTTGATGATTTGTTTCATCACCTGTGTGTTCAAGCAATACAACAGAGTCAGCTACTTCACAATTAAACTCCTCTACCATTCGATTCAACCCCATAATCGTCCCGCCACCGCGTAGAAAATCATCAATGATAAGCACTTTCGAATTTGGTTTCAGAGTATCTTTGGTTAGAGCCATTCGTTCAACCTGATCGGATGATGACCATGGCTGATAATTTATACTAACTGTCGACCCTTCAGTCACTTTTGTCGATTTACGAACGATGTAAAATGGTACATTTAAGTTATAAGCTGTTGCTTGTGCAATTGGTACTCCTTTTGTAGCAATCGTTAAAATCGCATCAATATCACCTAATGCATATTTTGAAGCAATAATTTTTCCAATTCTCTTCAACCATGCGGGATCACCTAATATATCTGAGGTATAGATATAACCTCCTGGTAAAAGACGTTCTGATCCATCTATCTCTTCTTTTAGAGCCAAAATTTCATTCTTTAATTGAGACTCCTCATAATACGGTTCATACTGTACGCCGCCTCTAGCACCAGCATAAGTAATGATGCTCCCCATATTATTCGCTTCAAAGGAATCTTTAATAATCGTTAAGTCTTCACTAATACTTGATTTCGCTGCTTTAAAGCGCTCTGTAAAGTAATTTAACGGAGTCGTTGTATTCGGATTCTGTAAAAAATAAATTGACATTTCTACAAGTCGATTACTTCTTCTAACTTTCACAATGTCACTCCTCTCAATCTCAACTATATTTTACCGAATATAATAGCATTTGTACATTACTTTACTACTTTCGTTCGGATTTGGCAGAAGTTTACACCGTTTCTCTTCACGATATTTAAGTATAAAGTCAAAAAATCCTCTCCATCGAATAAGGAGAGGATGATTGATTCACTATCTATTTATTTTTCGCATTTTTTCAACGAGTAAAATGAGCACGAAAATAGCGAGTAATATCAGGGTGATCATTGCCCCAGGTGGCGTGCCGAAATAGAAAGATACTGTCAGTCCGCTAAACATACCTATCATTGCAATTAAAATTCCAATACCAATAACCCAGTTAAAATTTTTCCCTAGGCGCATTGAAATAGCTGCTGGTAATATTAAGATAGCCGAAACGAGTAAAGCACCGACAATTGGCATAATAACGGCTATAGTTATCCCTGTAATCACATTAAAAGCGATAGACATCACACGAATCGGTAAACCCGATGTAAAAGCTGTTTCTTCATCGAAAGTCAGTACGTACATGGGTCTTCTAAAGAATAAATACAAGATTAAAATCATTACCGTTAAAACAAGTAAGAAGAGAACCTGATCTTTACTGATTGTAACAATCGAACCGAATAAAAATGTATTTAAACTCATCGCTGTCGTGTCATTAAAGCTCATCAACACTAAGGCTAAAGCCATTCCACCTGACATCATCATCGCAATCGAAACTTCCGAATAGGATTTGTATACTGTCCGGACATATTCAAGTATGATCGAAGCAATGACAACGACTAAAATATTCATCCATGTGGGTTCAACCCCAACGAGTAAACCCAAAGCCACTCCTACTAACGAGACGTGTGAAAGGGTGTCTGCTAGTAAAGTTTGTCGTCTCAAAATTAAGAATAAACCTAGTACGGGTGCAATTAACGCAATGAGAAAAGATGCCTGAAAGGCCTGTCTCATGAATCCATAGAGAAACATCTCCAAGGTGAATTCTCCTTTCTCAATAGTTCAATGTGTTTGTCCGCATACGGACGTAATTCAAGATGATCATGTGTCACCATTAAAATACCTTTGTTATGCTTTGAAGTATTGTGTTTTAATAAGCGGTAAAATTCTTCACGAGACCCGGTATCCATCCCTGTTGTCGGTTCGTCTAAGACAAATAAATCCGGGTCCATCGCAAAAACACGCGCCAGTGAAATACGTTGCTTTTGTCCTCCACTTAATTCGCCCACTTTTTTGTGACGCATTTCCCACATCCCAACAGAGTCGAGTGCACGTTTTACATGTTCTTTATCTCTTTTAGTTAAAGGTTTAAACCAACGTCCTTTAGGGTAACGCCCAGATTCCACTAATTCTAAAACGGTACTCGGAAACCCTACGTTAAATGACGCAACTTGTTGCGGAACGTAACCAATCGATAGCTCACGACCGTCAGCATTTTTTTTGGCTAATTCTACAGAACCTTCATCTGGCTTTAATAACCCTAAGACATTTCTAAGTAGTGTTGTCTTGGCAGCACCATTCTCACCCGTTAACATCACGAATTCCCCTGGACTAACGGTGAAATTAATTCCCGTTAAAACGGGCTCATCATCATAATAAAATGCTAAATCTTTTACATCTATATAGTTCTCGGCTTGCATACTACACCTCTTTCTAACTCAGTCATCAATCGTTTTCTTTAGTTGATCTAAATTTTCTCTCATTGCTTCTATATAAGGACGATCAGCATCTTTAAATTCAAGCGGCAAACTCTCTAAGTCATATAATACGCCTATTTCAGTACCTGTTTCCTTCGCGATTGTTTCAGCCACAGCCGAAGCTTCGCCACTCTGGTAGTAAATCACGGATATTTGTTGCTCATTTATAAACTTAACAATCTCTGCCAGTTTTTTCGGATTTGGTTCAACCTCGGTTGTTAATCCACCGATAGCGACCTGATCTAAATGATACTGATTCGCTAAATGACCAAACGCCTGATGCTGTACGACAAAAGCATAATGCTCCGTCCCTCCCAAAGCATCTTGATACGCTCGATCAATCTCCAACAACTCTTTCGAAAATGCTGCTGCTCGTTTTTCATACTCTTGTTGACCTTCTGGATCAGTGGCCACTAAAACTTCAACAATCTGTTGCAACTCATTTTCAACTGTCACAGGATTCAACCAAAAATGTGGATCTAAATGACCATGACTGTGTCCGTGATCATCATCGTGGTTGTCTTCTTCGTGTTGATGGTCATGGTCGTCTTCTTCAGATAGCAATTCAAAGTTAACATACTCTCCTAATTCAATGACTTTTAAATCTTCATTTTCAATAACCGATAAAAGACTCTCTACCCAAAATTCCATTTCATCACTGCTGTAAATAAAAACATCTGCTTCGTTTACACTAGCAACGGCTTTTGCACTGGGTTCATAATGATGCGCATCTTCACTCGGTCCAACCATAACAGATACTTCTGCGCGGTCTCCTACTATTTCTTTTGTAATTTCGTACATCGGAAACATCGATGTGACAATATGTATTTTATTTGTATTAGAATCTTCCGTCTCGTCGTTTGTTGTTGAACAGCCCCATAAAACTAGGCTAGCAACAAACAAAATAGAGAATAATTGAATCAATTTTTTCATGAGGAACTCCTTCACCTTTTCTAAATCGTAATTGTTACGATTTAGACTATAACTGTAATCACAAACTGTGTCAACAACATTTAACTATGAAATTCCCTTCATATTTAATCATGTAGAAACGTAAAAAGGAAGCAGAGAATTCAATCCCCACTTCCTTCAAAAATTATACTTCTTCTGTTTCTTTGTCTTCCTCTGTTTCCTCTACCTCATCTGGAAACTTTACCTCAATCGTATTCGTCAGTATATCCCTGTAACTAAATGAAACTCGTTCGTATAAGTCGTCGTCTTCGCCATTGTTTAATTCAACAATAAACACGGATGGGTATGCCTCGGATAAAATTCCCTCATGTGTCTTCGTACGTCGACGTCCTGCCTCTACTGTGATCACAATATCCTCACCAATGCGTTCCTTAAATTTAGTCTTAATATTACTAATGGTTGCTGTCATAGCCGACACTCCTTATTATCTCATTTATATTACCATAAATCAGATTAAAAAGATATGAAATCGACTTGTAACGTTTACACGACTCTACGCCTGATAGCAAGTCTATTCGAAGTTCGGCTATTTGCTACCGTTTTTTTGTAATATTAGAAATCAATTAAAGAACTCTCGTGTAAAGCATCTGCTAAACGACCAAATTCAGAAATATCTAAACTCTCACCACGTCGAGATGGGTCTATTTGAGCCAGCTCAAAGGCTTTTCTTAACTGATTTTCTTTCTCTTTATCATTCAGAGCACGTCTAAGGTTATTCCAAATGGTTTTACGACGTTGTCCAAAAGCAGCTCGAACAATCGTAAAGAAAAGTTTCTCGTTTTGAACAGAAATGATCGGTTCTTTTCGAACGTCTAATTTAATCACCGCTGAATCCACATTTGGCTGTGGATTAAAAACAGTCGGCGGAACAACAAATGCTATCTCAACTTCTGTATAGTATTTTAGCGCGATTGTTAATGAGCCATATGCTTTTGTACTCGGCACAGCTTCTAGACGATTCGCTACTTCCTTTTGCATCATCAGTAACATTTGCTCGACGGGTAGCGAACTTTCTAGTAAATGCATAATAATCGGTGTCGTTATATAATAAGGTAAATTCGCGATAACAATTAATCGCTCCGCATCTTGTAAGTATTCTGCTTCAAATGCTTCAAAATCAACTGCTAAAACATCTTGATGAATGACTGTTACATTATCGTATGGTGATAAGGTATCTTCCAAAACAGGCAAGAATCGATCATCAATCTCAAATGCATAAACTTCCTTTGCTACTTTAGCAATTTGTTCCGTTAACGCACCAATTCCTGGACCAATTTCAATAACGGTCGTAGACTTGTCGACGTCTCCAGCCGCAACCATATTTCCTAAAATGTTCGTATCGATAATAAAGTTTTGACCTAGACTCTTTTTAGCTGCCAAGTTATATTTATTCAAAATCTCTTTGGTACGGTTCGGTGTTGCGATATCTATATGTTTATTCATCGAATCCCTCCTTCTTTATTTCGTTCAATGCTTGGCGCACCACTTCTTCTGAAATGCCAAACATGGCTAACCTTTTTTGTAATTGTTTGCCGTTCGTATACCCAATACGCAGTTTTTCACCTAAACGGATCCGCATCTCTTTGGCATTCTTACCGCCACTCAGCCCCGATTCTCGCAGAAACTGGCTGGATACACTCGATTCATCCGCTTCTGAAACAGAATATAAACCCGCTAAGGCTTCTCTAATTGTTTCATTTGAAGCGTGCTCGATTCCCAGCGTTCCTTTGAACTTCGGTGTCCCTTCATCTGGAATAATAAAAGCATGTTTTACATTCGGTACTTTAGCTGTAATCCATTGGCGAATCTTTTCGCCTGGGTAATCCGGATCTGTAAAAACAATGACACCTCTTGTTTCCTGGGCGTGTTGAATTAACTCTAATGTTTCATCCATTAAAGCCAGTCCTTGAGTTTCAATTGTATCGGCATCGACTGCTTGTTGAATTTTTTTGGTGTCACTTTTACCTTCAACGACGATGACTTCTTTTATTTTTGGTTTCATCTGTTTACTCTTTCATTAATCCAAATAATCGATTCGCATTATCTGTCGTTATTTTACCCATCTCTTCGATCGTCATATCGCGTAAAGCAGCTAATTCTTCTGCTACAAAACGTACATAACTGGGTTCATTACGCTTTCCACGATAAGGTTGTGGGCTTAAGAAAGGTGCATCTGTTTCAATTAACACCTTATCCAAAGGTACTAATTTTGCACTCTCCTTTACCTCATTTGCATTTTTAAAGGTTAAAACACCGCTAAATGAGATATGCATATTTAAGTCTAAGAAACGTTCCATCCACTCAGGGTCTAAGTTAAAACTATGCATGATACCCCCAATATCTTCAATGTGTTCGTCTTTTAAAATACGATAAACATCTTCGGTACTCTCTCGATTATGGATTGTAATGGGAATCTTTAATTCTTTAGCCACACGAATTTGGCGTCTAAAAGCCTCTTCTTGAATCTCTTTTGGGTCTTCCATCCAATGGTAATCCAAACCCATTTCACCCATCATGGCAATCTTGTTCTTTTGGATTTGATTGATGAGCGTTTCTTCGACTTGATCCGTATAGCTGCCCGCTTCAGTCGGATGCCAGCCAATGACGGGATAAATACCGTCATATGCTTGACTCAGTTCTAGCGCTCGCTTAATTGTTTCTTCATCAAAGCCAACAACGGCCATTTGTGAAACGCCGGCTTCTTTTGCGCGTTGGATGACATCAGCTTCATCTTCTTTAAAATGTCTGACATTTAAGTGTGTATGTGTATCAAATAACATCGTTTCATTCCTTTTTGTTGTGTAGAAAAATAAAAGAGCAAGGATCACTTGCTCTTTTCAGTGTATTAGCAATTAACCAACAATTGAACCGTTCGGCATACCTGCTGGTGCTTCTAGTAAGGCTAACTTACCATTATCATCTTCTGCTGACAAAATCATACCTTGACTGATTTCACCGCGCATTTTGCGAGGTTTTAGGTTCGCAACAATGATCACTTTTTTACCGATTAACTCTTCTGGATTAGGATAGAATTCTGCCACTCCTGAAAGAATCTGACGGTCTCCACCTTCATCGGCAGCGTCTAGGCGGAACTTTAATAACTTATCCGCGTTTTCAACTTTAGCACAATCAATAACTTCAGCTACCTTTAGCTCCACGCCGTCAAATTGTTTAAACTCAACTTCCCCTTTTTTAGAGGTTGTTAACGCAACTTCTTCTGGATTCCATTCTGTTGCGTCATCTCCTGCTGGGGCCATTTCATCGTGAATTTTAGCGGATTCTTCTTCGACATCTAAGCGAGGGAACAAAGGCTCCCCTTTTTCAATTACTGTCAGACCTTCTGGAAACTGACCAAATGTCAGCTTGTCAAATGCCATATCCGTTTCAAAGTCTAATCCTAACTGGTCGGCAATTTTCTCTGGGGTTTCCACTAAGAATGGACGCAGTAATGTTCCAGCTAAGCGTAAACTTTCCACTAAATGAGCCATAACATTTTCTAACTCTTCCGTTCGCTCTTCACGTGCTAGAACCCATGGCGTTGTTTCGTCAATATACTTGTTCGTACGTGAAATAAGCTTCCAGACATTTTGTAAAACCACGTTGAATTGTAAATGACTTAATGAGTCGTCATATTGTTCAACAGTTTCTTTTGCTTGAGCTTCTAACTCTTTATCAAAGTCTGTTTGTGCGCCCTTATACGTTGGAACCTTCCCATCAAAGTATTGGTTAACCATCGCAACTGTACGGTTTAACAAGTTACCTAGGTCGTTTGATAAATCTGAGTTCGTACGGGTTACGTAATCTTCTGGTGTAAACACACCATCTGATCCGAATGGTATTTCACGCATTAAATAGTAACGTAAGCTATCTAAGCCATAATTTTCTACTAAGAAATCAGGGTAAATAACGTTCCCTTTGGATTTAGACATTTTACCATCACGCATTAATAACCAACCATGACCAAAGATTTGTTTTGGTAATGGTAAGTCTAGTGCCATCAGTAAAATTGGCCAGTAAATCGTGTGGAATCGTACAATTTCTTTTCCAACCATGTGGACATTTGCCGGCCAGAATTTTTTGAATAATTCCGGTTGATCGTCATAGCCACCTAATGTTGGGTCATATCCTAGAGCTGTGATGTAGTTACTTAAGGCATCGATCCATACGTAAACAACGTGTTTAGGATCTGACGGTACTTTCACACCCCAGTCAAATGTCGTACGTGAAACAGCTAAGTCTTCAAGACCTGGCTTGATAAAGTTATTCACCATCTCATTTTTACGCGACTCTGGTTGAATAAAGTCAGGGTGTTCATTGTAATAAGCTAATAAGCGATCTGCATATTTACTCATCTTAAAGAAGTAAGACTCTTCACTAACCCACTCTACTTCATGACCACTTGGTGCAATTCCACCCGTTACTTTTCCATTTTCGTCTTTGAAAACTTCTTCTAGTTGAGATTCTGTAAAGAACTCTTCATCCGATACAGAATACCAACCTGAGTATTCATCTAGGTAGATATCGCCTTGAGCTAATAATCGTTCAAAAATCTTACCGACAACCTCTTTATGTCGATCTTCTGTCGTTCGAATAAAGTCATCGTTTGTTATTTCTAATAAGTCCCAAAGTTTTTCGATTTCAACGGCATGTTCGTCTACAAATTGTTGCGGTGCTTTACCTTCTTCTGCCGCTTTATCTTGTATTTTTTGACCATGCTCGTCTACACCTGTTAAGTAAAATACGTCATAGCCTTGAAGGCGTTTATAGCGCGCTAAAATATCACAAGCAATTGTTGTGTAGGCACTTCCTATGTGTAATTTCCCACTCGGATAGTAGATGGGAGTTGTTATATAATAATTTTTATTTTCTGACACGATACCAATCCTTTTCTAAGTTTCATAATCTGTCAAATACGTGTACGATTATAGCACAAAAATCCTTAGCTGAGTAGCTAAGAATTCAAGCGTTTCGCGCATATTTGGTTAAATTAACCCTAATTGCTTTAACCCTTTTTCAATTCCGTCACTAAAGACAGAATCCGTAATCATATCGGCTGCGAGCTTCAACTCATCATAGCCGTTTTCCATCGCCACTCCAGTACCAACTCTTTGTAACATTTCTAAATCATTTAAACCGTCTCCAAATGCATATGTGTTATCAATTGAAACACCTAATTCTTCTGCTAATTTTTCGATACCTGTAGCTTTGGAAGTCTCTTTATTGATAATATCCATTGCCATCTCATTTGCACGAGTAAAAGCTAATACGTCTCCGAATGCTCTTTCGTATGCAACTTGCTCTTTTGAATTCGCATTAATATTCATCATAAAAATTTCTTTATTCATATACGCTTCTCGTTCTGGTGCTTTACTCATCATTCGGTTCCACATTTTCACTTTAATGCGATTCGGTATAATGCCAAGAAGACCTTTTAAGAACATATACAAATAGCCTCGATTTACCAAGGAAATAGCTGAATTCGCAATGATTTCATCCGCTGTCGAAAGCACAATGCCATCCTTACGATCTACCGCAAAGTTCACCACTTGATCCACTAATTCAATTGGAATAGCGTTTTGATAGATGACCTCCCCTTTATGCACAATGTATTGCCCATTCATGGCGATATACGTGTCAATATCTAGCGTTTCAACAATTTCACGAACCAATACAGGTGCTCGACCTGTCGCGACCACTGGTAGTATGCCATTCTTTTTTAAAGTATTAATAGCTCTTTTGGTTGATTTCGGGATGTGGTTGTTGCGAGTAACTAATGTCCCATCCACGTCAAAAAACACGATTTTCTTCATAATAACCCTCGCTTCTAAACACATTTTTCGTTTCATTTTAACGATTCAATTGACTGTTTCATGTGACCCCTTTATTATACACCTAAGAGGCATTCAACGAAATGATTCTGTTTGTTCGAAATTCGCTGAACCCTTATCTGAAATTAGTACAAACGCCTTTTAAAATTGACTTTCTAGCTTTCTTTACCTATAATTATCTTCACATAAAGAACATGCGATGAAGAGAATCAGTAGTAGCCGTTGTCCCTTTTTTAGAGAGCTAACGTTGGTGGAAGTTAGCATATACAACGGATATGAATTACACCTTGGAGCATCCTACAATACTGTAGCGTTTTAGCCTTGCGTTAAAAGGAAGAGTGGAATAATGTATCTCGTTATTCAATTTAGGTGGTAACACGGAATTTTCGTCCTGACAGAACAGTATCGTTTTGTCGGGATTTTTGTTTTTTAAGGGCATAATAGATTAAGCTGCAAAACTACTAGTATCAACGACTTTAAACTATATGGAGGTAAGAAAGTGAATATTATTGATGAATTAGAATGGCGCGACGCCATTAACCAACAGACAGATGAAGAAGGATTACGTGAATTAGTTGCAAATGAAAGTATCGCTTTATACTGTGGAATTGATCCAACTGGTGATAGTATGCATATCGGACATTTAATCCCTTTTATGATTTTAAAGAGATTCCAAATGGCCGGACATCAACCCGTTGTTCTAATTGGCGGGGGGACAGGTTCAATTGGCGACCCAAGTGGCCGTGCATCTGAACGTACACTTCAATCCATGGAACAAGTACAAGATAATGCCGAAAAATTAAGCGCCCAGATGCGTAAGTTGTTTAACGCAGGAGAAGAAGATTCTGGTATCCGCCTATACAACAATATGGACTGGCTTGGTGGAATGAAATTCTTAGACTTCTTACGTGAGTTCGGGAAAGAATTCAACATCAATACGATGTTAGCGAAAGAAGTTGTTTCAAGTCGTTTAGATTCAGGTATTTCGTTCACAGAGTTTAGCTACCAAATCATTCAGTCCATTGACTTCTTGCACTTATTTAAAGAAGAGAATGTTCAACTGCAAGTTGGTGGATCAGACCAATGGGGGAATATTACGGCTGGACTAGACTTAATCCGTCGTAAAGAAGGATCCGATGCGAAAGCATTTGGTTTAACGATTCCTTTACTCTTAAAAGCGGACGGCACGAAATTTGGTAAGTCAGCGGATGGAGCGATTTGGTTAGATCCCAAAAAGACAACACCATACGAGTTCTACCAATTTTGGTTCAACCAAGATGACCGTGACCTCGATAAATACTTGAAATACTTCACGTTCTTATCAAAAGAAGAAATTGAAGCTTTAGCTGAACAAACAGAAAAAGAACCACATAAACGCGCAGCGCAAAAAGTTCTAGCAGAAGAGATGACGAGATTTGTTCATGGTCAAGATGCACTAGACGAAGCGATTAAAATTTCAGAGGCTTTATTCTCTGGAGATGTTCAAGAATTAACGGCTGATCAGATTGCAATATCTTTTAAAGATGTACCATCTTTTGAAGCGACTTTAGATGAGAATACTGATTTAGTGAGTTTCCTAGTTGATGCGACTAGTATTTCGCCTTCACGTCGTCAAGCAAGAGAAGATATTAAAAATGGCGCAATCTACTTGAAAGGCGAACGTATCCAAGACTTAGGTCACGTTGTATCTGAAGCGGATAGCTACGATGGGCGGTTCATCCTTGTACGTCGTGGGAAGAAAAAGTACTTTATGGTTCACCTAACAAACTAAACGGGGTGTCGAGCTATCTATACAAAAGATAATTTAGTCAATCACTTACATGAAATGACAATCGAGCCGTCAGATACAATCATGATGCACTCATCCATGAAAGCAATTGGCGACGTAGAGGGTGGTGCCGATACTGTATTAGATGCCTTATCAGAGTATCTTGCAGAAGGTTTGCTCGTTTTACCTCAACATACTTTCAAAACCATTGATGCAAATAACCCAAAGTTTTATGTGGCGGAAACACAACCACATATTGGTATTTTACCGGAGTTATTTTTTAACCGTAAAGAAGTTAAACGATCCCTGCACCCAACACATTCTGTCGGCGCTATAGGAGCAGATGCAGAAGAATTTGTAGCAGGTCACGAACATTGCGAAACCCCCGCTCCAAAAGGTTCACCTTACTGGAAACTGCTGGAACGAAAAGCAAAAATTCTATTAGTCGGGGTTGATTTAATTCGTAACACGTATATTCATGGAATTGAAGAATGGGCTG
>DAIOTD010000021.1:0-20560 GCA_036752205.1 Atopostipes sp. | reverse complement strand
GAGGAACGCCTTTTAATATTTAATGCCTAAATTAAGTTTTGAATAACTCCGTATAATACCGCTGCTATAACTCCACCAATGATAGGACCAACAACTGGTACCCATGAGTAACCCCAGTCAGAGTCACCTTTTGTTTTGATTGGTAAAATCGCGTGCATGATACGTGGTCCAAGGTCACGAGCTGGGTTAATTGCATATCCAGTCGTTCCACCTAGTGACATACCGATTGAAACAATTAGTAATCCAACAACAATTGGGTTTAAACTGCCTGCAAACTCATGCATACCAAATGATAAAATACCAAATACTAACATGAATGTACCGATTGCTTCTCCAATTACACTGTTTACAGTGTCGCGGATACCCGGTGCTGTTGAGAATACAGCTAATACTGTACCTGGATCATCTGTCGCATCAAAGTATGGTTTGTAGTGTGTCCAAACGACAGCTGCACCAAGCATTGCTCCACCCATTTGTCCTAGAATATACGGTAGAACTGAAGCCCAAGGCGTTGCGCCATTCACTGCCATTGCAATCGTTACAGCTGGGTTCAAGTGAGCTGGTGACATGTAGCCTGAAACGAATACACCCATCGTAACCGCTAGTCCCCAACCAAGTGTGATTAGCACCCATCCTGTGTTATTTGATTTTGTTCTCTTTAATACGTCCCCTGCGACGACACCGTCACCTAGTAAAATTAAAATAAAAGTCCCTATAAATTCACCTAAAACTTCAATACCTAAATCTCCCATAAGTAAACAACTCCTTATTTATTATCTAAAATTTGTTAATTGTATCTGGGTTATGGATTCATTCAATTCGTTCATCCATTTTTCTTTTTTCTCATCATTCCAGCTAAAGAATTCTGCCATATAAGCCACGACAGCTGGTTTCCACTCCTCGACATGCCGCGTATTGAACAATAATATATCCGTTCGTCTCAAGAAGAAATCGACTGGGCTGATGACCATTTCATGTGTTAGACCGTAAACTAAAGACAATGCGACATCTAACGGTAAATCAATTTGCTCAGCTTGATCCTTCAGTCCAAAGACAGTCTCTACGTTTGTTCCGTACCATTCCACAAGTTTTCGAGCTTGTTCTTCGGTTAGGCCAAGTTCTTTTCCTTCTTTTGTCTTATCCACCACAAAGTCATCAAATTTGACGTCAGAGGGTAATTCTCCTCCAGACAGTGAAATGTCTTCTGTCGGCATTTTTTCGTGCTGAGAACCCGTTTTTTGCTCTAATTCAATGAGTATTTGATCAAACGTATCCTGAGCCATTAATCGATAGTCCGTTAACTTTCCGCCAGCGATTGTCACTAAACCTGCCTCTGACACGAATACATCATGCGTTCGTGAAATGCTAGAAGCATCTTTTGCGCCTTCTTCTAAAATCAGCGGTCTCAAACCAGACCAACCTGTTTCAATATTATCGACTGTTAAATGGACTTCAGGGAAGCGTGTGTTCACGGCTTCCAATAAATAATCGATATCTGCTTGTGTCACAAGTGGTTCGACTAGGTCGCCTTCATAAGGCGTATCGGTCGTTCCAAAATATGTTTTATCTCCACGTGGAATTATAAAAATCATTCGATCATCTTCTAGACCTGTATCCGCATAGACCGTATGCTTTACCGGTAAAATAGCCGCGTCCACCACAAAGTGAACACCTTTTGCCGGTAACATCCGCTCTGTATTGTCTTCTTTTAATTTATCTCTCGTTTCATCCGACCACGGACCCGTTGCATTAACCACAACCTCTGCTTTCATCTCATACTGTTCACCTGTCAAAACATCTTCAGCTGTTACACCGATGATGTTGTCTGCATCGTCGTATAAAAAGCCAGTTGCTTTCACATAGTTCGCTAATAACGTCCCTAAGTCAGCCGCTTTTTTCATAATTTCAATCGTTAATCGTGCATCATCATTGAAATAATCAAGGTATAAGCCACCTTTTAGTAAACCATCTTCTTTTAGTTGTGGAATATCTTTTAGAACCTCTTCCCGTGAAATGAAAGAATGATGCCACTTGGGTTCAACTTCTGCTAAACGATCATATAAATCTAATGCAACATCCGCTGAGAATTCTGAAAATGAAGCACCCGGTTCGTCATAGACGGGTAATAACATCCATTCTGGCTTAACGATATGCGGAGCATTTTTGGCAATAACAGCACGTTCTTTCGTAATATCAGACACCAGTTCAACTTCAAACTGCTTGAGATAACGAAGACCACCGTGTACCAATTTCGTCGAACGACTTGACGTTCCAGCCGCAAAATCTTGCATATCAATTAATCCAGCATTTAAATTCTGAGCGCCGGCTTGTAAAGCCAAGCCAGCCCCAGTAATTCCACCACCAATAATGAGTAAATCCATCTTGTTATTCGTTAGGGATTCAATCGTCTGTTTTCGCGTCTTAAATGATAGCACCATTATCAACAGTCACCCCTTACATCAATATCTTTATGATTACTTGTTAATTATACTTCTGCGTCTTCATCGCGATTTGCACGAATTGGCTTATGTTTAAATACGCGTGCTGCTTCTACGGCATTTTGCCATCCGGCATATAAATCTTCTCTTTGTTCTTCAGGCATATCAGGATTAAATGTTTCATCTAGATCCCACTGCTCTGCTACTTCGTCAAAGTCTTTCCATAGGCCTACTGCTATTCCAGCTAAGTAAGCGGCTCCTAAAGCTGTCGTTTCCATCACTTTTGCACGGTCAATTTGTGTGTCTAGAATATCTGCTTGGAACTGCATTAAGAAGTCGTTATTGGCTGCTCCACCATCTACACGCATAATTGGAATTTCAATTCCTGAATCTTTAACCATCGTATCGAGTACGTCTCTTGTTTGGTAAGCCATTGATTCTAATGTCGCACGAATGAATTGCTCTTTAGATGTTCCGCGTGTTAAGCCAAATACAGCTCCACGAGCAGCTTGATCCCAATATGGTGCGCCTAATCCGGTAAAGGCAGGAACAACATAGACACCATCTGTTGTGTCGACACGTGTTGCGTAGTCTTCTGACATCGGTGATTGTGGGAACATACGTAATTCATCACGTAGCCACTGAATCGATGAGCCGGCAACGAAAATACTACCTTCTAAAGCATAGGTTACTTTTCCATCAATACCATAAGCAAGAGATGTTAATAGTCCATTCTCTGAGAAGATTGGCTTATCACCCGTATTCATGATGATGAATGCACCTGTACCATAGGTGTTCTTAACCATTCCATCTTTGAAACCTGCTTGTCCAACTAAAGCCGCTTGCTGGTCTCCAGCGATTCCTGCGACCGGTACACTGACACCATTTAAGTGGCTAGCTACAGTGTGACCGTAAACTTCAGAAGATGAGTGTACTTCTGGTAGCATTGCTTTCGGGATATTCATAATTTCTAATAGTTCGTCATCCCATTCTAAATCGATAATGTTATACATCATCGTACGACTTGCGTTTGAATAATCTGTTGCATGCACTTCGCCACCCGTTAATTTCCATAATAGCCAAGTATCAATTGTTCCGAATAATAAATCCCCGTTTTCTGCTTTCTCACGAGCCCCATCTACTTTATCTAATAGCCACATAACTTTTGTTGCTGAGAAATATGAATCAATTACGAGACCTGTTTTCTTGTGGAATAACTCTTTATGCCCATCTTCAATCAACTTGTCTGCTAACTCGGACGTTTGCTTTGATTGCCATACAATTGCGTTATATATCGGTTCGCCTGTATTTTTGTCCCAAATAACGGTTGTTTCACGTTGGTTCGTAATGCCTATCCCTTTAACCTCTTCAGCACTGATTCCTGCTTCGATTAAAGCACCAGCGACAACTTGTAGTGACTTTATCCAAATTTCGTTTGCATCGTGTTCTACCCAACCAGGCTCTGGATAATGCTGATCAATATCTCTTTGTGCACTCCACCTTGGTTCACCTTCACGATCAAAAATTATCGCACGTGTACTCGTTGTACCTTGGTCAATCGACATGATATATTCTCCCATAGAATACGTCCTCCTATTATGATAATGTATTGATGAAAGGGGTTTCATCTATTCCATAATACTACAGTATCGTTACTAACAAAAGAATTATGAATGATTTTATTTTATTCTTTTGAACTTTGTCTATAAAAGAGATTTTTGTAGTCATAGAAAGAGGATTCTAAAATAAAAAACACCCCAATACCAATTCACCGTGAGGGAATCCGTATTAGAGTGCTTTATTTTAATTATTTATTTTTAAAGATTATTCTTCGTCCTCATCATCATCTGAGTCAAAGTCAGCTTCCGCACGACCAATTAACTCATCAACTTCTGCAGGGCGATCACTGTCTTCTAAATTCGGCATTTCACCGTCTAGTTCTTGCTCCTCGACAGCTTCTGTACCTTCTTCATTTTCATCTTCGTCGTCTGGGTAAACAATCGACATCGTTGAGATAAAATGCTCTTCGTCTAATCGCATCAAACGAACCCCTTGTGTGTCTCGACCTGTTTTAGAGATGTCCTCTGCGCTAAATCGGATGATAATTCCTTCGTTTGTAATCAGAAGAATATCTTCTTCTCCTGTATACGTACGCATTCCCACTAATGAACCGTTTTTATCGGTAATCTTGAAAGTCTTAACCCCTTTACCACCACGGCGACGGATACCATACTCTTCAACTTTTGTTCCTTTACCATAACCATTTTCTGAAATGACTAGAACATAACTGTCTGGACGTAAAATGTCTGCCCCAACAACTTCATCACCATCACGTAAGTTGATTCCACGTACTCCTGTAGCATTTCGTCCCATCGAACGAACATCATCCTCATGGAAGCTTGCTGCGTAACCATCTTTGGTTCCGATAATAATATTTTGGTCCCCATTGGTTACTCTAACGGAAATTAACTCATCACCTTCGTTTAAGTTAATCGCAATTAAACCACTTTGGCGAATGTTCTGGAACTCAGCCACAGCTGTACGTTTTACGGTACCCAATTTAGTTGTAAAGAATAACTGTTCTTTTTGATCCGGCTTTTCTTCAAAAGCAACCATCGCTTCGATGTGCTCATCGTTATCGATACCTAAGAAGTTCAACGCTGGAATACCTTTGGCAGTACGACCATATTCTGGAATTTCGTAAGCTTTGGCTTTGTAGACTTTACCGTTATTCGTAAAGAATAGGATCAGATCATGTGTTGAAGTTGATAGAATCGTCTCGACGAAATCATCGTCGTTCGTACCCATTCCTTTAACACCACGACCTCCACGATTTTGTGTCTTAAACTCACTCATCGGCATACGTTTCATATAACCGTTATGCGATAACGTAATGACAACTTCCTCTTCTTCGATTAAGTCTTCATCCTCAATACTTAGTGCTTCACCAATCATTAATTCTGTACGGCGATCATCCCCGAACTTGTCGGCAATTTCAACCATCTCTTCTTCGATAATGTTATCGATTCGCTCTTGGTTACTTAAAATATCTTCTAAGTCAGCGATAAGCGCTAGTAAACTTTGGTACTCATCTTCTACTTTTTCACGCTCTAAACCAGTTAATCGAACAAGACGCATATCTAAAATAGCTTGTGCTTGACGATCAGACAGACTGTATTCGTTGATTAAACGTTCTTTAGCAATCGCACCTGTATCCGAATTACGAATAATGGAAATAATCGCATCGATATGGTCTAAAGCAATACGTAAACCTTCTAAAATATGCGCTCTGGCTTCTGCTTTTTCTTTGTCAAAAATCGTTCTTCTTCGAATGACTTCACGTTGATGGTCTAAATAATACTCAATAATTTCTTTTAAACTTAACGTACGTGGCGTACCATTAACGATTGCAACCATGTTGAAACCAAAAGAAGTTTGTAATTGTGTTAACTTAAATAAGTTGTTTAAAATAACGGCTGCTGATGCATCACGACGAACCTCAATAATTAAACGCATACCGTCACGGTCAGACTCATCACGAACAGCAGTAATCCCATCAATTTTCTTATCTCTTGCCAGTTCGACAATTTTTTCATGTAGTTTCGCTTTATTAACTAAATAGGGTAACTCGTCAACAATAATTGTTTCACGGCCATTTTTCTCTTCAATACGTGTTTTTGCACGAACTTGAATCGATCCACGCCCCGTTTCATAGCCTTTTCGGATACCTGATTTCCCTAAAATAATTCCTCCAGTAGGGAAGTCTGGACCCGGCAAAACGTCCATTAACTCAGCTGTTGTTGCATCTGGATTCCGTAAAATCACACGACAAGCTTCGATTGTCTCTCTTAAGTTATGCGTTGGAATATTTGTTGCCATACCCACCGCAATCCCGCTCGCACCGTTTACAAGTAAGTTCGGGAATTTTGCAGGTAAAACAGTTGGCTCTGATTCACTACCATCGTAGTTTTCTCTAAAATCAACTGTATTCTTATTAATATCTTGTAAAAGAGCTAAGGCAATTTTACTCATGCGGGCTTCGGTATAACGCATTGCCGCAGCCGAGTCCCCATCCACTGAACCAAAGTTCCCATGCCCATCAACTAATGGGTTCCGGTAGCTAAAGTCCTGAGCCATACGAACCATTGCATCATAAATCGCTGAGTCCCCATGCGGGTGATATTTCCCCATTACATCCCCAACAATACGCGCAGATTTTTTATGTGCTTTATCTGGCGTGTTTCCTAATTCATTCATACCGTGTAAAATACGACGGTGTACAGGTTTTAATCCATCTCGGACATCTGGAAGTGCTCGTGCAACAATAACACTCATCGAATAATCAAGGAAAGATTTTTTCATTTCTTGGGCAAGTTGAATACTTTCAATCCCACTTCTATCTTCTGCCAATTTCTATTTCTCCTCCCATTTCACAAATAGGTCTTTCGTCTCTCTAAAATTAAATATCTATGTTCTCTACGTATCTTGCGTTTTCTTCGATAAATTCACGACGAGGTGGAACTTTATCGCCCATTAACATAGTCATAATGCGGTCTGCTTCTTTCGCATCTTCTACATCAACACGGGTTAAACGTCTAGTGTCTGGATCCATCGTTGTTTCCCATAATTGGTCCGCATCCATTTCACCTAGTCCCTTGTAACGTTGTACGGCAGGTTTTGGTGATTCTGGAATAGTCCCTAGATATTCTTCAAGTGCTTCATCTGAATCTAAGTAGACCGATGTTTTTCCTTGACGAACTTGATAGAGAGGTGGTTGCGCAACATAAATATACCCGGCATCAATGGCTGGACGCATGTAACGGAAGAATAGCGTTAATAATAGGGTACGAATATGCGCCCCATCGACATCCGCATCCGTCATAATAATTAATTTATGGTAACGTGCCTTTTCAATATCGAATTCTTCTCCGAATCCGGTTCCCATTGCTGTAAATAGCGTACGAATTTCTTCATTTGCTAAAATACGATCCAATGAGGCTTTTTCAACGTTTAAAATCTTACCTCGAATAGGTAATATCGCTTGGAATAAACGAGAACGACCTTGTTTAGCTGATCCACCCGCTGAATCCCCCTCAACGATAAATAATTCTGAAATCGAAGGATCTTTTGAAGAACAGTCTGCAAGCTTACCAGGTAAGTTAGAGATTTCTAAGCCACTCTTCTTACGCGTTACTTCTCGTGCACGTTTTGCGGCAACACGAGCCTTGGAAGCTAATTCAGCTTTGTCAAGAATTAGTTTTCCAATTTTAGGATTTTCCATTAAGAAACGTTCAAAGTTTTCCGAGAATAAACGGTCAACAATCGTACGTGCTTCAGAGTTTCCTAATTTTGTCTTCGTTTGCCCCTCAAACTGAGGATCTGGGTGTTTAATACTAATAATCGCTGTTAAGCCTTCACGAACATCTTCACCTAGGAAGTTGTCATCATTTTCCTTTAAGTAATCTGACTTACGAGCGTAGTCATTGATGACACGCGTTAATGCTGCTTTAAAACCAGATTCATGCGTTCCACCTTCGTGGGTGCGGATATTGTTTGTGAAAGATAATAAGTTCAAGTGATATCCCGTTGTATGCTGTAAAGCCACTTCAACAACGATATCATCTTGCTCATCTTCCAAATAAACCGGCTCTTCATATAGCACATCTTTATTTTCGTTTAAGTAGTCCGTATAGCTCCTAATCCCACCACCATAGCGATAAGAAATTTCTTTTGGTTCTTGATCGGAACGAGAATCTGAGATATCAATTTGTAAGTCTCGATTCAAATAAGCTAACTCTTGGACACGATCTCTTAAGCGCTCATAGTCATACTGGATACTTTCTTTAAAAATTTCTTCATCCGGTCGGAAAAGAACCTCCGTACCCGTTTTATCTGTGTCTCCAATAATTTCCATGTCAGCTACTGGAATACCACGCTCAAATCGCTGGAAATAAATCTTTCCTTCTTTATGAATACGATATTCTAAATACGTTGAGAGTGCGTTAACAACAGCTGCTCCAACCCCATGTAACCCACCAGAAACTTTATAACTTCCGCCACCAAACTTACCACCTGCGTGAAGTACGGTAAATACTGTTTCTGATGCCGGTCGACCCGTTTTATGCTGTAAATCGACTGGTACACCACGACCATTATCCGTTACACGTATTTCGTTGTCTTCTAAAATTTGTATATGAATTGTATCTGCGTACCCAGCCATTGCCTCATCAATCGAGTTATCTACAATCTCCCAGACAAGGTGATGGACACCATCAAGACTTGTTGAACCGATATACATTCCTGGACGTTTTCTAACGGCTTCTAGACCTTCTAAAACTTCAATTTGACTTGCATCATAATTATTTGGAATGAGATCTTTTTTTTCATCCATTATCTTATTTCTCCTATCTCTATAAGCTTACGGATTTTATGAATCATCCTGTTCATCCGTTTTAATAATTGATCCTTCTTCAACATAAAAAATGAATGGATCTGTTAATAAATCCATTTGAACACCATCTAAACTGGTGGTTGTGATGAAAGTTTGGACCTTATTTTGTATACTTTTCAATAAATGCGTTTGGCGGCTGTCATCTAACTCACTCAAAACATCGTCTAATAATAAGATTGGATATTCGCCCGTCATGTTACGCATTAAGTCAATTTCGGCTAATTTCAAACTCAACGCTGTCGTTCGTTGCTGCCCTTGAGAGCCATAAGTTTGAACGTTTCGATTATTTACATGAAAAACTATATCATCTCGGTGGGGACCTATTGTCGTCGTCCCCTGATCGATTTCTTGTGAAATAGATTTTTCGTAATCAGCCATTAAGTGATTAAAAATCTCTTCCACAGTCATGTTTTCATCTATGCTGGAAGAGGTTTTATAAGTTATCAATAATGTTTCTTTTTCGTTTGAAATATCTTTTTGAACTTCATTCGCTAAGTCACTCAGTTGATTAACGAACTTAAAGCGAGAAAACAATACTTCGGCTGCTTCTGTTGCGAGCTGTTCTGTTAAAACATCTAAATAAATTTTGTCATAATTCTTTTTTGAGCGTGCTTGTTTTAAAAATTGGTTTCGTTGTTTAAGAATTTGTTGAAATTGCGACAAGTGATAGAGGTAGAGTCTGTTCATCTGTCCGAGTTCCATGTCAATAAACTTTCTGCGCACAGATGGCGATCCTTTAACTAAGGACAAGTCTTCAGGCGCAAATAAAATGACATTCATTTGACCGATATAGTCACTTAATTTTTTTTGTTCTAAGTGATTTAGTTTTGCTTGTTTGCCACGCTTAGACAAAATAATTTCAAGCGGGACAGAATGTGATTTTTTTTGTAATAAACCTTTTACCTTAGCGAAGTCAGTATCCCATCGTATCAATTCACGATCTCGGGATGTACGATGACTTCTCGACATCGCTAAAAAATAAATACTTTCAATCAAATTGGTTTTACCTTGAGCATTTTCTCCGATTAAAACGTTAATTGACGATGAAAAATTTAATGTTGTCTGCTCATAATTCCGATAATTTTGTAATTCGATCTGTTCTAAATGCATTAATTTCCTGATTCAGCGAGTGATTTAATTTCAAATTCGCCAATATTCGTTATTTTGACAACATCTTGATTCCGAAGCTTCTTGCCTCTACGATTCTCTAATTCATCATTCACGAAAACTTCCATTTGTTGCAAGAATGGCTTAGCCATGCCACCACTTGAGATTAAATCTGCTAATTTCAAGAATTGACCAAGGGTAATGTAAGTATCTCTTATTTCAATAATTGTTCTCTCCATCGGAAACGCTCCTTTGCTCAGTTACTGTTTTTTCATACTTTATCATTATACCAAAAATAGAGTGATTTATCAATTTTAGCTCTGTTTTTAGCCTTAAATTTCGCGTCTAGTCGTTTTTAGCCTCTTTTAATAAAAATAGGCTTCAAAGAATAGATAGTGCTTAAAACATAAAAAAAGTGGATTTTTTGTAAAATCCACTTTTTTTATTAATATTTGTTTTATTTTGAATAATCGAACTAGCGTGCTGTTGTTGCTGTTCGAATTGGCGTGATTAACTGGACAAATTTTGAATCGTCTTCAGAATCATTTGGCACAATAACAAATGGACGTAGTGTTGAAATTAATTTCAACGTAACTTTTCCAGTGTCAAATGTATTTAAAGCATCTCTTAAGTAGTCTGGATTAAAAGAGATATCCATGTTTTCGCCATCCATAGATACGAATGGAACATCTTCTTCTACATAGCCAACTTCTGGTGAGTTACTTGTCAGTTGTAACGTTCCATTTTCAACGGCTAATTTAACCACGTTATTTTTACCAGCATGTGATAACAGCGACGTACGACCAACCGCGCCTTTCAATGTTTGCACATCTACTTCAATTTGAGTTGTTGATTCTGCAGGGATTAACTGATCCGTTTGCGGGTAGTTCCCTTCAAGTAATCGTGAGTAGAAATGTGTATCTTCTGTCATAAACAGAATTTGGTTATCCGCAATCGCTACGCTAACCTCTTCAATATCATCCGTTAAGATTTTTGAAAGTTCCGTTAAACTATTTCCTGGAATAACAATCTGGAAAGCAAGATCCTCTGGAACATCTACTGGAATAATTCTTTGACTTAGACGGTGGCTATCTGTTGCAACAGCCTTCAACTGACCATCTTTAATTGTGAAATTAACACCCGTTAAAATTGGACGACTTTCATGTTTAGAGACAGCAATAACGGTTTGTTCAATCACTCGTTTTAATAATAAGACCGGTAACGTAAATGATTCACTTGTGTCGATTTCAGGTAAATAAGGATAACTTGCTGCATCCAATGCATTAATAGTGAAAAATGAATTCGTAGATGAAATAGACGCTTGTAATTGTGTATTGACTTCGAATGTAAATAATTCGTCTGGTAATTTATTAATAATATCTGCAAAGAAACGTGCAGGGTGTAAAACAATACTACCTGTTTCTTCAATTTCAAGATTTGCATTTTCATCATCTACAAAGATCTTTGACTCGATTGAAATATCTGAGTTACTTCCTGTAATTTTTAAATCTGTCTTTGTAACTTCTAATTTCAGACCAGTCAAAATAGGTATAGTTGTTTTGTTTGAAATAGCTAATTGAACATTTCTTAACTTTTTAAGTAATTCTAAACGATTAATCGTAAATTTCATTCGATCAACTCTCCTTTTATCAAAGTTCTATTCTATATTAGTATAACATAAGTACTGTATTTTGTTTAAACGGAATTGATGTCATTTACACTCATACTCAAATTTTTGAGTATATAGCCTTTCTAATTTTATTTTATACTTAATTTTCTATTGATTTAATTAAAAAAGAACCCCGCTATAAGGATTTATTTACGATAGTACCTTTAAGAAGGGGTTCTTCAAAACTTATTATTTAATTATAAGTATCTTATTTTGAAAATACTTTTTAACTATAATATTTTTTAAACTTTATAAAATGACTCAAATAATTTTTAGACATTTGGATGAATCGCTTTAGTGGTAAATCTGGTTTATAAAAAATTGGGTTTACGGCTTTGTCTTCTTTAATTAATTTTTCCATTAACTCTAAATTTTCTTTCTGTTGTACATATTTGAATGCTACTTTTTTAGGAACAACAGACCATAAGTGAGGCTCTTTAGCAACTTCTAAGTCTTTTTCTTTATTGTAAATATAGTCATCTACTAGATAACGAGCAATATTAAAGCCAGATCCAGTAACATAATAGTTGCTACGTCCTTGTCGAGTGTTAATTTCAAAAAACTTATATTTGCCATCACGCGTATCGTATTTGATATCAAAATTAGAGAAACCAACGAACTCAATATCTTCTAAGAAAGATTGAGCTTGTTCCATTAATTCTTTATTGTAATCCGTAATAATTATTGCATGATTTCCTTTACCTAGAGGAGTATGCTCTTCGAGTAATACATGTCCTAAGCACATCATTGTGACCTTACCTCTTTGATCAGAATAAGAAGTAAGCACATACATAAACTCATCATTTCCAGGAATCATATCTTGAATAATTAAACTTTCAGGATATCCTGCTGCATATATCTTTGTAATCATATTATTTAATTCTTCTCGATTGTTCATGGTAAAGACTTTTTCCTGTTCAGGAAATGGATAATCCCAGTAATGAATACTTTCAGATGATTTTAAAATAACAGGATATGAAAATGGTACATCAAAATCTAACCCCATATCTTTAGTAACAACTACTGTGTCTGGATAATTAACCCCTACTTTTTCACAATATGAATAAAAATAATCTTTTCTTTGCAGATTATCCATGAGTTCATGTGATATAAATGGCGCGATAATATTTTCAGGAAGCTTCTCTTTATTTCTAGCGATCATATTAATGTAATTATCACCAGCACCTAGAAGAAATATCTTTTTAGATGCATTTTCATTAGAAAATTCATTGATCTGTTTTAAGAAGGTTTCTTCTCTGTCAATTGCTTCATTTGGAATATAATCAACAATTCGACTTCCGTAACTAGGTCCAGATGGAAATTTTCCCATAACAGTTGTTCTTACCTGATATTCTTCATAAAAAGCACGAGCAACACTATACGTATTTATATCGCCCCCTAATATCACAGGTATAAATTCTCTCTCTACAAATTTCATCAGTATATCCAACTTTCTGTTCAAATTAAAAATCTTCATAAAAATTTAAATGAGATATATTATATCTATTTAATATATATAAGTCTAGATTGGATTTCAACATAACATTTTTATTATAAGGTATTCATTACTAGATTGTTGACATTATTTTATATCTTATTCTTCTTAATTTTATAGGCCTTATATATATATTATATTTAATAAATAATATAGTAATAGTAGTAGGGGCTGTGAATTCTGTGGATAACCCAAAATCAATTGACGTACCAAAGTTTTCCACTGTGGATAACTTGTGGATGAAGATGTGACTAACTCTGGGACTTATCCACAACCTTTTTTTACAATTTTTCTTTTAATTCGTTAATTTCACGTTTTGTTTGTGAGTCCACTTCAATTAAATCCGTAATTTTGTCGTGGGCATGGAGGACTGTTGTATGATCTTTCCCACCAAACTCACTTCCAATCTTTGGAAAGGAAGACTCTGTTAATTCACGCGAGAGATACATCGCAATTTGTCTAGGTGTTACAATCTCTTTAACACGGCGCTTCCCTTTGATATCCTCAGGTTTAATCGAATAATATTTTGCAACTTCATCGATAATACGTGAAATAGAAATTTCTTTGTCATACCCCTTAACCATGCTCTTTAATGCATCAGCAGCAAGACTTGTCGTGATTTCACGATTTTGCATTGTAGCGTAAGCTTGAACACGAACTAAAGCACCTTCTAATTCTCGAATGTTGGAATCGATTTGTCCTGCAATATAACTTAACGTGTCGTTTGGCAGTTCTAATCGTTCAGCATCAGCCTTTTTCCTTAAAATGGCAATACGTGTTTCTAAATCGGGTGGTGTAATATCAACTGAAAGACCCCAAGCAAAACGCGAGACTAGGCGTTCTTGCATCTTAGGAATTTCATTCGGTAGGCGATCACTGGTTAAAACAATTTGCTTTCGATCGTCATATAATGCGTTGAATGTATGGAAGAACTCTTCTTGAGTTCCTTCCTTATCCGCAAAGAATTGAATGTCATCTACTAATAGTAAGTCGACAGTACGGTACTTGTTACGGAACTCTTCTTGTTTACGATTTTGGATGGAACTAATAAAATCATTCGCAAATGTTTCACTCGAAACATATTTTACATTTTTATCTGGATTGATACTCAAGTATTGGTGACCGATAGCATGCATAAGGTGAGTCTTACCTAGTCCAACTCCCCCATAGAAAAATAGTGGGTTATAAATAGTACCTGGCTCTTCTGAAACAACTAAGGCTGCTGCATGGGCCATTTGATTTCCTTTACCGATAACAAAGGTATCGAAAATGTATTTACTATTTAACTCACTTGATCGGTTATTTATACTTCGTGCACTTGAGACCTCTAAAGTCTCAACTTCTTCTATCTCTTGTTGTTCTTGTTCATCTTTTGTTACAAAGCGTGGCGTTATTTCTTGTCCAGCGTATTCATATATATACTCCACAATTTTTGTCGCAAGATGATTTTCCCAATACTCTTTATGTAAAGTCGTTGGAACCTTTACGGTAATGGTTTGGTTCGATATGGAAAGAATTTGTGCACTAGCAATCCATGTATCGAAACTAACTTTTGAAAGATCTTCTTTAAATTTATTTTTTAAATAAATCCAAATTTCATTTTGATTCTCTAACATGGCTTCTCTCCCTCTAATATAATTAGCACTTTTTATTTTAACACGTCTAAATATAGTTTTCCACAGTTTTATCAAATTGTGAATAAAGGAATCCCAAATCTGTATAACAGTTGTCCACAGGTGGATGTGATGTGTGGATAACAAATTATTTTAAAAAGATAATAACAGGGTTTTGGGGATAAACAGTAAAAATCGGATATTGCTGTGGTAACGATACGGAGACTTGTTAACAGGAATTGTGGACAAGTGGACAACTTTAATTTGTGGGTGTGAATAACAAAAAAGAGCTGTTCATAACTGTGGAAAAGATAGTTTAGGAATATTTCAGTGCACAGGGGGTGTGGACAAGTATTTGAAAATTGTGAAAATTAAGAAAGAGAGATCTTATAAAAAACTGTGGAAATCTTTTCATAAGGGTGCGATTTTTAAAAAAACAGTCATTTATTTTGGGAAAAAGACAAAAAAACTAGTTATCTCAAAATAATCACTCGTTTAGCATTGATTATCTTTGTAGTATTGTGTAAAATAGCATACGGTCAATGAAAGTGCGAACGAAACTCTAAATTATATTGACAAATCAAGTATTTTTCCATAAAATTGTATAGTCTGTTCGCAAGATGTTAATGTTCGCATTAACCTTAAATAAAAAGAAACATTGATTTTTTTCAAATAATTCAGGAGGTGTTTTAGCATGTCAGAAGGATTAACATATAACCCTAAAAAACGTAAAAGAAAAAAAGTACACGGTTTCCGTAAAAGAATGAGTACTAAAAATGGACGTAGAGTTTTAAAAAACAGACGTCGTAAAGGTAGAAAACATTTAAGTACTTCTTCGAAAGCTCCGAAGTAAAACGTTTGACTCACTAAACATGAAGAATTCGTTTTAAATAATTAAAGCGACAGGATCTCATTATATGAGTGATTGTCGCTTTTTTTCTTAATGATAGTCATACTTACAAGACTAGAGGGGGGAAGTAGAAGATGCGCAAATCTTATCGTGTAAAGTCCGAAAAAGACTTTCAAAAAGTTTTTCACCAAGGTGAATCGAAAGCGAATCGACAATTTGTAGTCTATAAACTTCCAAAAGAAGAACAGAAACATTTTCGAGTAGGTATTTCTGTCGGAACGAAATTAGGCAATGCTGTACTGCGTAATAAAATTAAACGCCAAATTCGACACGCATTATCCGATATTTCAAAAGAGATGAATTTGGATAATGAAGTAGATTTTGTCGTTATTGCTCGAAATCCAGTAAGAAACATGGAATATTTAGAAATAAAAAGTAGTTTATCTCACGTGTTATCTTTATCTAAGATTATCAAATAGCCTACCGACTTGTTGAAATTTGTAATCGTAATCTAACTATAGAGATAAATGAATTTAGGAGAGAAGAAAGTGAAAGAGTTTTACAAAAAGAATAAAAAGACACTCTTGACACTAGCATTGGCTGCATTTGTTATCTTTCTAAGTGCTTGTGGGCGTCAAGATGTTGTGGATTCAAGTAGTACCGGTTTTTGGGATAGTATTGTCATCTATAACCTTCAACGTTTACTATTATGGATGTCTGATATATTAGGAAGTAACGGTCTTGCAATCATCGTCTTTACCGCTTTAGGACAGATTTTGTTATTACCATTAACGAACTACCAACAAAAATCAATGGAAAAAACACAAGAACTTCAACCTAAAATGGATGCCTTACGTGAGAAATACTCTGCACGTGATGAAGCGACTAAAGAAAAGCTTCAAACTGAAATGCAAAAATTACAAGAAGAAGCGGGTGTGAATCCACTTGCAGGTTGTTTACCACTTCTGATTCAAATGCCAATCTTTATTGCATTATATCAAACAGTTACTCGTACACCTGCATTACAAGAAGCTGACTTTTTATGGTTGCAACTAGGCTTCCCCGATCCGCTTTATATTTTACCATTACTAGCAGCTGGATTTACTTTCCTAAACAGCTGGTTAATGCAATATGGTAACCCGAATGCAAAAAGTAATGCGCTGATTACATTCTTAATGCCAGCATTAATTTTCTTCATTACGTTTAGAGTAGCGAGTTCATTAGCTTTATACTTTGTGGCTTCAAACGGTACGCGAGTGTTAATGACATTACTAACAAACAACCCGTTCAAAAAACGTCAAGAGTTAGAAGAATTAGCAAGAGAAGAAGAAGAAGCTGAAAAAAGAAGACAAAGAGCGTTAAATCGAGCAAGAAAAACTGGTCGTAGTGTTAAAAAATAGTTATTTCTATTAAAATAAAAAAAAGATCGATTTAATCAGATGGAGGATTAGACTCGTGAATAATAAATATGTTGCACAAGCACCAACACAAGAAGAAGCCATTGACAAAGGGTTAAAAGCTTTAGGTATTACGCGAGATGAAGCGATTATTAAAGTAGATAATCCTGGGAAGAAAGGTTTCTTAGGTTTTGGTCAAAAAGATGCTGTCGTTACTGTGGAAAAACGTGAAAAGACAAATGTCGTAGACGAGTTTTTAACGAACGAACTCAATTTAGATTCGAAACGTAAAGAAGCTAAGCCCGTAAAAGTTGCTCAAAAAGAAGAAAAATTAGAAGAAGCAGCTTTTGCAGACCGTTCAGAAACAGATCCAGTGAAAGAAAAAGCTCTGGAAGAAGAAGCTGAAATGGATAAAGAAGAAAAAATTAAGGGTCGTGACCAAGCAGAGGTTGAGTTAGTTGGTGAGAAACAACAAACTCAAACTGAAGTGGATACAGCTGATTATTCGCAAGAAGAATCTGTAGAAGATTCTAAATCAACGGAACCAACTGAAGAAGAAATTCAAAGTAAAGATCAAGCTGCTATAGATGAAGTCCGACAGTACTTGAAAGACGTTATTTTCGCTATGGGTATTGAAGACGTGGAAGTTTACACTAGTCGTGTCAATAATAATGTAAAATACGATATTGAAACCGAAAACGCTGGTCTAGTTATTGGACGTCATGGAAAAGTGTTAAATGGTTTACAAACATTAGCGCAAAACCATATCCACCAGTTAGCGTATAGCAAACTAAATGTACGTGCGGATGCAGAGAAATATCGTGAGCGTCGTAAAAATACGGTTGAAACTTTAGCAAATCGTACAGCTGAAAGAGTCATCAAAACCAATAAAACGGTTCGACTAGACCCTATGCCAGCACACGAACGTAAACAAATTCACCGTTACTTAAACCAAAATCCGAAAGTTAAAACACATTCGGAAGGGCGCGAGCCAAAACGTTACTTGGTTGTAGAGCCAAGCGATATCTAAATATAGAATTTAAGCTTCTTGGGACAGATTGCCTTACGCAAACTGCCTCAAGGAGCTTTTTACTTTTTACAAAATGAATGAATCGTTGTAAAATGGGTCTATCATGTAGAGATTAGGTGCAGGACAATGAATATGGAAAAAGTAATTAACTATGTTAATACGAATCGCGGTAACGGACGCAAAGAAAGTTTGGATCGTTTATTTAAATTGCTAGATCGATTAGGCAATCCACATAAAAATTTGCAAGTTATTCATATAACTGGGACAAACGGTAAAGGATCGACCTCTGCCTTTTTTGCTGCTGCTCTTCGTGAAGCGAATCTGACAGTTGGTGTATTTACATCACCTCATTTAGAACAAGTAAATGAACGAATTCGTATAAATGACGATATGATTTCAGATGAAGATTTTATCCGAGTCGTTCAAAAAATGGAACCAATCATTTTAGAACTCGAAGATGAAATGGACGAAAAATTTTATGCATTTGAATTGTTAACAACCGCTGCATTTTTATTTTTCCAAGAAAAGAAACCCGATATTATCTTATTAGAAGCGGGAATTGGTGGTCGTTTGGATTCAACAAATGTGATAGAGGATAGTTTAGTATCTGTTATTACTTCTATTGGATTAGATCATATGAAAGTTTTAGGGGATACAAAAGAAGACATCTTCTATGAAAAAGCTCAAATTCTAAAAGAGCATGGTCATTTAATTGTCGGCCCAATAGATGAGCATTTACAAGAGATTGCTAAAGAAAGAGCCAAGGTAGTGGATGCTTCGGTTACTTTTATGAAACAAGACGATATTCAAGTGCATGAAACCACACTCAATCAGCAAGCTTTTGATTATAAAGATTGGAAAGATGTTAAAATATCAATGGTTGGAAAGCATCAAATTGAAAATGCTTGTCTTGTATTAGAAGCATATGATACGTTAGTTGATAAAGGGGTTGCCATTTCACAAGAAGCGGTCTTAAAGGGCTTGGAAAAAGCAGCTTGGCCTGGTCGATTTGAAAAAGTGTTGGATAAACCTCTCTTCTATATAGATGGTGCGCATAATTTGGCTAGCGTGCAGCGACTGATTGAAACATTGGAAGACACGTTCCCTGATAATCGATTTCATTTTGTTGTCGGTATGATGAAAGACAAGGAATATACAAAGATGTTGAGTATGGTTCAGCATTTAGCGAAGAGTTTTGTTTTAGTCTCTCCCGATCCGAATCGTGGTTTTGATGTGAACGAAGTTGCTGAAATGTTAAAAAAACAGGGTGTGCCTGTCTACAAAAAGAACAATATAGCTGAAGTGCTGACATTTATTCAAAAAGAGATTCCAAAAGAAGATACGGTTATTCAGTTTGGTTCTTTGTATTTGGTGGGGGACATTAAAAGAATCATCCAAAAATAGTCATTAAATTAAAAGTGAAGGTAAAATGATGGTAGAGATAGGACAGACCGTCTCATTCGAGCGGGTATTTACAAAAGAGGAAGTTTCACAGTTTGCAGAGATTTCTGGAGATAAAGCGGTACAACATATGGTTGAAGATGATCAAGGGCGTTTAATGGTCCATGGTTTACTAACAGCGACTCTTCCGACAAAAACAGGCGGAGAAATGGACTTACTGGCCAATAAAATTACATATAACTTTAAAAGACCGGTTTATACGGGTGATCGAATTGAATGTGTGTCGACTGTTACAGACATAGAACGGGTGAAAGAAGGTCGCCTAGATATTAAAGGAGTCTTTGAATGCCAAAACCAAGATGGCGATGTTGTTCTCATTGGTGACTTCGGTGGCGTACTTTTTGAATAATGACATGATTCAAAAACCTTGTTATTTGGAACATATCTAAGGGAAATTGGATTATAGAGAGTGAAAAGTAAATATTTTTTAAATAGAACAGCGCCATGACAGTGTTTTAATAAAAAGCTAGTTGTAAAGTTAAATACTTTGAGAAAAAGCTTTACATTTAAAAATGCCAATGGTATACTATGTCTTGTAGTAAGTTTGTTAGCAAAAAAGTTAGTGGTAAGTTAAATCAAGTTTTATTAATTTCCCGTTATTTTTTGAAACATTTTATTATAAATATTCGTGCAAAAAGCACAATGGAGGAAATTAATATGAACAATGGTACAGTAAAATGGTTTAACGCAGAAAAAGGATTTGGATTTATCGAGCAAGACGGCGGAGAAGACGTATTCGTACATTTCTCAGCTATCCAAGACGAAGGATTCAAAACTTTAGAAGAAGGTCAAGCAGTTACTTTTGAAATCGAACAAGGCGACCGTGGACCACAAGCAGCTAACGTACAAAAAGCGTAAGTTAACCTTAAAATCCAAACACTCTAGTCTAACGACTAGGGTGTTTTTTCTATTTCTAGTAAGATGATTAATCTTCAAACCTATCAAGTTACGATACACCTTGTAGTTTATTAAAACTCAATATCATAGGAACGAATTCCCTAATTGGTTAATATTTAAGATCATATTAGAATGAAAATAAAAATTCAGAC
>DAIOTD010000020.1:13402-20737 GCA_036752205.1 Atopostipes sp. | reverse complement strand
AAACATACATTAAAGAATACATATAATCATAAGATTATTTTAAAATATACTTATGATTATATGGCGAAAAACATTCTGCTCATTTAATTCTAATAATTATAGCATAGATTAAATGAAAAGCATCATAGTGGGTACAGTAATTACAGCCATAATGGTAGAAACGAATATCGCTTTAGAAGCTAATTGTTCATCTAAACCGTAACTTTGTGCAAGTAAGGCAGTAGTTGTTCCTGCAGGCATTGAAGTCATTATCATCAAAACACCTACTAGTGGCCCATCTAATCCGATTAACTTACAGATAGCTAGAACGGTTCCAGGGATAGCAATTAATCGAATAAAGGTAAAGCGTAATACACCCTTTTCAAAAAGTGAGCTCAGATCTATTGTCGCAATAATCGAACCAATCAGAATAGCAGCAAGTGGTGAAACGATTGCTCCTAATTGGCCCATTGATCGATTGATAAAATCAGGTAATGGAATCTGAAAAACACCACGAACTAATCCTAAAACCAGTGCGATAATAGAAGGGTTACGAACGAGTTTTAAAAATGCTGATTTTTGATTCGTTGTTTTTTCAGTTGACAGAACGGTTAGTCCGACAGTCCACATAAAAATACGGTGCGGAACTAAATAAATCGAAGCATAGAACGTACCAATATCTCCGTACATTCCAGCTGATAATGGTTGTCCTGCTAGCCCAACGTTATTAACAAGTGTGGCATAGTGTAAAATACGTCTTTTCTTTTCTTCAAAATCTCGATAAAAAAGATAACCTAAAATATAGGTGAGCGAATAAATAATGAATGAAGCAATTAAAACGATAAAGCCCGCTCTAAGGAGATCGGGTGTTAAGTTTTTAAAGGAGTTAAATACCATTGCAGGTAAGAATATATTTAAAATTAAGCTTATAAAGTGCGGACGGTTATCATTCGTAATCATCTTAGTTCGATAAGCAAAAACACCGATTAAAATATTGAGTAAAAAAGTTAATTGCAAATCGAGCATTTGGAAAAATTGGTCCAAAAATATCATCCTGTCTACATGTTTTTAGTTGTTTAATCATAGCAAAATTCGTCAACTCACTCAAACTTATCTTATGCCCAATAATGTACCAAATAATGTAGCAGAGTGAAATCAAACGGAACATTTTATAGTCAGCTTGAATGGTCTACTCTCAGTAAAATGAATGGTTTTTAAAGGAATAAAAATAATCTTAGGATTCATTGAAATCATCTGTTATTTCTAGTAAAGTGATACTATCTATGTGAAACAATTTTATGTTCCACAACTGACGATATGAGGAGAATGAAAGATGAATCCAGAACTTTTTCAAGCAACTTTAGAAAAAGAAAATATAACATTGAATGAAAAACAGATGAAACAATTTGACCAGTATTTAGATTTATTACAAGAATGGAATGAGAAAGTTAACTTAACCGCAATTACTGAGGAAGAAGAAGTTTATTTAAAACACTTTTACGACTCAGCGACTCTCGCACACCACATCGATTTTAAAGATCAAGCTTTAACACTATGTGATGTTGGATCCGGAGCAGGCTTTCCGAGTATACCTTTGAAGATTTTATTCCCAAATATCGAAATCACAATCGTTGATTCATTGAAGAAACGTATCAACTTCTTAGAGTTACTAGTAGATGAACTTGAGCTAGAGAACGTTTATTTGTTCCATGCTCGTGCAGAAGACTTCGGTCAACGCCGTGAAATTCGCAATAGCTTTGATGTTGTAACAGCTCGCGCGGTTGCAAATCTCAGTGTCCTAGCTGAATTCTGTTTACCGATTACTAAAATTGGTGGTACATTTGCAGCGATGAAAGGTTCAAAAGCTTCAGAGGAATTAAATAATTCGAAAAAAGCAATCAAAACATTGGGTGGTAAAACACAAAAAGTTGAATCGTTTGAATTACCATTTGATGCGGGTGAAAGAAATATCATCCTAATTAAAAAAGATAAAAAGACACCGGGTAAATATCCACGTAAAGCCGGTACACCTAATAAGAACCCGTTATAATAACGAATTAATGAAATCGTAATCGAGTAAACAATGGAGGAAAAAGCATGGGTAAGGTAATTTCTGTAGCAAACCAAAAAGGTGGCGTTGGTAAAACGACGACCACGATCAATTTAGGCGCATCTTTGGCCTATCAAGGTAAAAAAGTATTACTAATCGATAGTGATGCACAGGGGAATGCGACAAGTGGTCTAGGTATTAGCAAAGGTGAGATCACTGAAGATATTTATGACGTATTGGTGAATGGTGCTCCGATTAGCGAAGTACTCGTATCATCTAGCCGTGAAAACATGGACGTTGTTCCTGCATCGATTCAATTAGCGGGAGCAGAAGTAGAGCTTTCGAACATGGATCATCGCGAAACAAGACTTAAAACAGCCATTGAAGAAATTAAAAATGACTATGACTACATATTAATTGATTGTCCACCGTCATTAGGACACCTAACAATTAATGCATTTACAGCGAGTGACTCGGTTTTAATTCCAGTGCAGTGTGAGTATTATGCTTTAGAAGGATTAAGTCAGTTACTAAACACAATTCGCTTAGTTCAAAAGCATTTCAATACAGACCTTAAAATTGAAGGTGTGCTTTTAACGATGTTAGACCGCCGTACAAACTTAGGTTATGAAGTTGTTGAAGAAGTTAAAAAGTATTTCCATGAAAAAGTCTACGATACGATTATTCCACGTAATATTCGCTTATCTGAAGCACCAAGTTACGGCTTGTCAATAGTTGATTATGATAAGAGTTCGATTGGATCTCAGAAGTATGAAGAGCTAGCAAAGGAAGTGTTAGAACAAAATGAGCGCTAAAAAGAGAAAAGGTTTAGGCCAAGGAATTAATGCTTTATTTCCAGAAGAAGCTTTGCTCGAAGAAGAGACTTTAAGTGGAGAAGAAAAAGTTGAAAAGATTCCTGTATCTGAAATACGACCAAACCCCTATCAACCGCGTCAGCAATTTGATCAAGAAGCACTAGAAGAGTTAGCCGAATCAATCCGTCAAAACGGGGTTTTACAACCGATTATTGTACGGAAATCAAGTGCAAAAGGTTATGAATTAGTTGCCGGAGAGCGTCGTCACCGAGCATCCATATTAGCTGGCATTGATACGATACCAGCGATAGTCCGTGAACTGAATGAAGAGTTCATGATTCGTTATGCTATTTTAGAAAACTTACAGCGTGAGGATTTGACGCCTTTAGAAGAAGCGGATGCTTATCAGTTAATGATGGAAAAATTAGGCTTAACGCAAGAAAAAGTGGCCGACGCTTTAGGTAAGAGTCGTTCCCATATAGCAAACCATTTACGTTTGCGGACCTTGCCAAAAGAAGTAAAGTTACTGATTAATGAAGGTAAACTGTCGATGGGACAAGCTCGTACCTTACGTTCGTTAACAGATGAAGCTGAAGTGATTCGTTTAGCGAATAAAGCAGTAGCTGAAAATCTAACCGTTCGCCAATTAGAAAAAATGGTTTCGGATATCAAAAACAAAGATGCGGAACCGAAAAATCCAAAAGTAGATAAGAAATCGCCTTTTATCCGTGAATACGAAAGTCAGTTAATGGATAAATTTGGAACGGATGTAAAAATCCGTGAACAAGGTGAACAAGGTAAAATACAAATTGAATACACTTCTCAAAACGATTTAAATCGTATTTTGGTTGATGTATTAAACATTGATTTAGACGCATAAAGGCGGTAAGATATAGGATGGTGCTCAGACACCACCTAAATTCGAGGAGGCAAATACGTGGCGAATGCAAGTTATGAGTTAAATAATATTGTTGAAATGAAAAAACAACATCCATGCGGTGTGAATCGTTGGGAAATTATTCGGTTGGGTGCAGATATACGCATCAAATGTTTAGGTTGTGGTCAGCTAATCATGATGCCACGCCGTGAATTTAATCGAAAACTAAAAAAAGTGATCGAATCAACAGAAAATTAAACACCACAGATAAGAAGTGGGAAAGGTGAGTATTAAAATATGGCTTTAACAGCAGGTATTGTGGGTTTACCAAACGTAGGTAAGTCTACTTTATTTAACGCAATTACAAAAGCAAGTGTAGAGGCAGCAAACTATCCGTTTGCAACGATTGACCCGAACGTCGGGGTAGTAGAAGTGCCAGATGTCAGACTAGAGCGCTTATCGGAAATCGTTGATCCAGAACGTGTTGTTCCAACTACATTTGAATTTACCGATATTGCGGGAATCGTAAAAGGTGCAAGTGAAGGTGAAGGTTTAGGGAATAAGTTCCTAGCCAATATTCGTGAAGTAGAAGCAATCGTACACGTTGTGCGTTGTTTTGAAGATGATAATATTACACACGTGGCAAACAAAGTAAGCCCGGCAGATGATATTGAGACAATCAATATTGAGCTCGTTTTAGCAGATTTAGATACGGTTAATAAACGTCACGCTCGTGTTCAAAAACAAGCGAGATCAGGAGATAAGGAAGCTGTTGAAGAGTTTGCTGTGTTAGAAAAAATAAAACCTGCACTAGAAGAAGGTAAACCAGTACGTTCATTAGAGTTTACCGAAGATGAAGAAAAGATTGTTCGTAGCTTCTTCTTATTAACAAGCAAACCTGTTTTATACGTAGCGAACGTTGCGGAAGATGACATGTCTGACCCAACAGCAAACGTACATTATCAAACTGTAAAAGAAATTGCAGATTCAGAAGGTGCAGAAGTTGTTGGTATTTCAGCAGGAATTGAAGAAGAATTGTCTTCACTAGAAGACGAAGAGCGCGATATGTTCTTAGAAGACTTAGGGGCTACTGAACCGGGTCTAAATCGTCTAATCCGTCGTTCATATGAATTGTTAAACTTAGGAACATATTTTACGGCTGGAGTAAAAGAAGTTCGTGCATGGACATTCATCAAGGGTATGACAGCACCTCAAGCTGCTGGTGTCATTCATACGGACTTTGAAAGAGGATTTATCCGTGCAGAAACGATTTCATATGAAGACTATGATCAATACAACGGTGAAAAAGGTGCAAAAGAAGCAGGACGCATGCGACAAGAAGGAAAAGACTACGTAGTTCAAGACGGCGACGTTATGTTGTTCCGTTTCAACGTTTAGTCTATCGAAAGGATTAGCAAAATGGCGAAAGACACAAAAAAAGAACAATCGAAAACGGTAGCTGAGTTGAAAGCCGAAAACAATGCTTTACATCAGCAGTTAACGAATAAAAACCGTGATTATATGTTTCAACTGAATAGTCGCTTAGATGAATTAGACTATGATGAAGCGAAAAAAATCTATGTATTTAATACAATGTATCAAGAAATTATCGCAGCTCAGGAATCATCACTAACAGCTCGCCGAGTTTATGGAACGGTGAGTGAGCAAGTCGATAATATTTTAGGTAATAAAGTAGCTGTCGGTGAAGATAATACCGAACGCTCACCGGATAAATTGATTTATTTAGATGGTGCCTTATTAATGGGAGGACTCTTCAATATTCTATATGGATTTAGTGCATTCCGTGCGGAAGAAGCAGGAATGCAAATTGGACTTGTCCAAGTTTTATTAAATTTCTTTCTTGGTGGCTTAGCTGTTATGTTATTAACGCGCTTTGTACCAAAAGCTGGAGAGACAAAGGGATTATTAAAATATGCATTGGCAACTCTTGTTATCGTTGTGGGTTGGGTGATGTTAACGACAGCAATAATCATAATATTAGAGCCTATCGACGTAGGTCTTCCAGGATTACTCGTAATGGTTATTGGTGGCCTATCACTATTAGCAAAATGGTATATCAAAAAGAAATTAGATATACGAGGTACAATTATCTAAATCATAAAAAGCGACTGCTATCTTGCATGTCGCTTTTTATTTTGATTGAATCACTATTTGATATACTATAAACTATAGGATTTTAGAATGAAGGAGAGGATTGAATGCTTAAAGGTTATCCCTTAAGAGATTATACATGGAAAGATTGGCTTGCATTGATTTTATCATCAGCCATAGTACTTCAACTTGTTATACTATTTGGCTCTACGTATTTGACGAACTTTAATGCGACTACTTATGAAGAGGCTTTAGAAATGCTCACGAGTATTAGCAATAATGCAGCAATTTATGGTTCTCTTATTAGTTTGCCCTTAACTTTACTAGCCATTTATTGGCTTAAAATACCGATATTTAATCGCCGGCAAATACCAAAGTCAGAATGGTTTATTGTACCCGGTATGACCCGTAAAGACTGGTCATTTTTGACTAAATATATCCCAATAACGTTCTTTTTATACGTTACAGGAAATGTCATCATGGATAATATATTTGGTGAAATGGAAGTTGTAAACCAAGAAGCAATTGAGTCGATGTTTCTTGACATTCCGATCTGGGCCATGTTTCTAATGGTTGTTATTGTAGCTCCCATAACAGAAGAGGTCTTATTCAGAGGTTTATTATTATTTAGAGGTTCTAAATTAGAGCCATCATGGATTCGTGTGATTGTTAGTGCAATATTATTCGGCCTTGTTCATACGCCGACAAATATTCCATCAGCTTATACATATATCACTATGGGACTGATGTTTTCTTACGTATCCAAACATACGAAATCGATAGAATCCGCTATTGTTTATCACTTCTTAAATAATCTATTTGCATTTCTTTCAATGCTCTATTTTCTATGAGAATCTAAAACCCTGCGAACGGATCGCAGGGTTTTTACATTATCTAAATTTTGGTGTGTGTTCAATTTCATGGTTTAGCAGTTTCACCTTTATGTCGATACCACCTGCGTAGCCGGTTAATTTACCATTTGTACCAACGATGCGGTGACAAGGACAGACGATAGCCAGTGGGTTACTTCCAACAGCTCCACCGACAGCTTGCGAAGATTTGTGATCTCGACCAATTCTTTTTGCAATATCTAAATAACTAGCTGTCTCACCGTAAGGTATTTCATACAATGCTTGCCATACTTGTTCTTGAAAGACTGTACCTGAAACATCAATTGGGAAATCAAATTCATATCGTGTGCCATTCAGATACTCGTAAAATTGTTCACGATAAGGATCAATTTCAGGTGCATTCGAGATTAATTTACTATTAGGGTAATGTTTCATTTGAAACTCGACGACATCTTTTAAATTTGTGATGACGTGACTGACAAAAGCTAGTCCTCTTTTCGTCGCGACAATATAGCCTGACCAGATATCGCTTACAATTCTTTCTAAATAAAGCTCTTCCATTGTTTCACCTCGCCTTGTGTCTTTCTATTAGTTTACCATAGATAGAATCTTTTCAGGATGCAAAAGTCGTTTCTTACATACATTGAATGA
>DAIOTD010000020.1:11367-13302 GCA_036752205.1 Atopostipes sp. | reverse complement strand
GCAAAAATTTCAGTGAAATCTCTTTCATAACTGGTATACTTAAAGGAAGAGAAAATTAGGGGGAAATCATGTGTGTTTAGTAACCTTTATTAAAGATGGGCATCCGGAGTACCCACTCATTCTATTAGCGAATCGAGATGAACTGTATGATCGTCCGGCTGCACCTATACACCGGTGGACAGAGTATTCTAATGTTACAGCTGGGATGGATTTGAAAGAGTATGGTACTTGGTTAGGTTTTACCGATGAAGGCCGTATAATCGCCGTTTTAAATCACCCATTTCAAAATTGGGAACCGACACTGGAACCTGCACGTTCTCGGGGAAAATTATTAAAAGATTTTCTAACAAAAAATTTTACGATAAACGAATTTGAGACCTACTTAAAAGAAAATCGCACAAAGTATAATGGTTTTCATTTGTTATATGGAACGTTTGATAACTTACGATATTACTCCAATATAGAAGATCGATTCCATATTTTTGAAAAAGGCTTATATTGCCTAGCGAATACAGATGATGACATGAGTACCCATCGCATTGATCGTTCGAGTGAAATTTTACAACAGTTTGTGAACAATCAGTCGGGTGAAATCAATCTAACACAGATGACACGATTCTTTATGGATAAAGAAGTATCGAGTAAGATGGAAAACTATCCAGAAGAAATTGACCGTGAAGTGGCGATCAATCATTCGTCGATTTTTATCGAAGGTGAGGAATTTGGAACAGTTGGTACAACTGCTCTCTTAGTCGATAAAGAGGGAACGGTTCATGTACGAGAAGTAAAATATGACCGTCAAGGTGTCACTGAAATTTCTGAAATAACACAAAAAGTAAAATGAAAGAAAACGCCGTTCAATTGACCGATATCAGTTGAGCGGTTTTTACTATACAAATGTAATCATTCGAATTTCATCTTTATAAGCATACTCATTTTCGATATGATGAATGGAATGATAAAAGAACGGAGCAAAAATATGCGCATATTACATACAGCGGACTGGCATTTAGGGAAAATTGTGAACGAGTTTTCGATGCTGGATCTACAAAAAGAATATTTAGAACAAATGCTACAGCAGGTAAAAGAGCATGAAGTGGATGCATTGATTATGGCTGGTGACTTATACGATCGAGCATTGCCACCCAAAGAAGCAGTAGCTCTAGCAAATGATGTATTTACAGAGCTGACGCAAACGTTAGAGGTTCCAGTATTTGTAATAGCAGGAAATCATGATAGTAATGAACGAATAGAGTATGGCTCACAGTTATTTGCGCACACTCAATTGTTTATTGAAGGAACAACGAAACCAAAGATACGTAAGGTTCATTTAGAAGGTGTGAACTTCTACCTCCTTCCTTACGATGATCATCGTCATATCAAACAAGTTTTAAATAAGGAAACGATTACCCATCCAGAAGATGCACTGCGAGAACAACTGGCTACGATTGAAGAAGATTGGAATGCTGAGGAAGTTAATGTCCTATTATTTCACGGATTTGTGATTCATACATCTGCAGAAGAGGTTGAGGAGTCTGATTCTGAAAGGCCTTTATCAATTGGAACGGTTGAATACATACCGGCCGAAGTTATTGAGCACTTTGATTATGTTGCTTTGGGACATTTACACAAAGCACAACGCGTCAAATCAGAACATATTCGCTATAGTGGCTCACCCGTTAAATATTCGAAGTCGGAAGCGAATCATCGTAAACAGAATCTATTAATTGATATATCAAAAGGGAATCTAGAAGTTACGCCACTTGCAATCACGCCTTCAAAGGATTTACGAGTTATTCGAGGTCGATTTGAAGATATTGTGAAAAACACTTCCAAAGATTATGTATTTTTTGAGTTAGAGGATGAAACATATGTTTTAGATGCCATGAATAAACTACGTCAAAGGTTCCCCAATGCGATGGGCTTAGAATACTT
>DAIOTD010000020.1:0-11267 GCA_036752205.1 Atopostipes sp. | reverse complement strand
ATGCCATGAATAAACTACGTCAAAGGTTCCCCAATGCGATGGGCTTAGAATACTTGAATCATAAAATTCATAACAAACTGGAAACGCACCATACAAAAGAAAATATTCAAAGTGACAATCTAGATGATTTGTTTGGTGAGTTTTATGAACAGAATATTGGTATGCCATTAAATGAAAAACAGGTTGAAGCAGTTGTAGAAACGCTTGATCGAGTAACGACTAAGGAGGAGAACTAATGAGACCTGTTCGATTAATCATGAATGCTTTTGGACCATATCGAGGAGAAGTTGATTTAGACTTCTCAAAATTTGGGACTTCTTCTATTTATTTAGTTTCTGGCCCAACAGGTGCTGGAAAGACGACAATTTTTGATGCGATATCTTATGCGTTATATAACCAAGCAAGTGGTGGGAATCGATTAGTCGATATGTTTAAATCTCAGTTTGCTACAGATGAAGATTTTTGTTTTGTGGATTTCACATTTGAGATGGGTGCTATAACCTATCGGATTAAACGAAATCCAAAACAAAGAGCACCAGGTGCGAGAGGAACGGCGATCAATCATCTTGCAGATGTAGAACTATTTAAAGAAGATAGAAGTATTGCTCAAGGCGCCAACCAAGTAGATGAAATCATTCAAAGTATCCTTAGTTTGAGTCACGATCAATTCCGTCAAATAGTCTTGCTACCCCAAGGTGAATTCCGTAAGTTACTTATTTCGAGTAGTCGAGAAAAGGAAGATATCTTCCGAAATATTTTTGGTACGAATAGAATTCAAAACTTCCAAGAAGAACTAAATGATAAGGCACGCTATTATCAGGACGCCTATAAAAAATATGGCATGTTATTAGATCAAACACTCGATAACATTAATATTGAAGAAGATATGGACTTAAAAGAAGCCGTTGAGCTGAAAGACTATCCGGTTATTATTGAGCGTCTAGCGGAAAAGATTGAGCAAATAAAAAATAGAATGACAGGTTACCAAGAAGAACTAGCGACTCTATCTAAACAAGAAAAGAAAAATGAAAACTGGTTACGACTTTTAACGGATAAAAAAGAATTGAAAACACAATATGAAAGGTTAAAAGGCCAATCTGAATCGATAAAATCAAGTGAAATAGCACTTGCTTTAAACGAACAAGCTACGAAAATACAAGAAGAAAATAAGGAGCTAATCAACCTTGAAAAAGAGGGTGAGACTTTAGCTTATACCTTAAAAGAGACAAAAGTAGCCTACAAAAAGGTGAAAGAAACACTTGAAAGATTAAAGGAAGAAGATAAATCATCTCAAGAAGCGATTACAACGCTCGATACAATTCGAGAAGAAATCAAGCAACTAGAGGCAGAAGTTGAAAAGTTTCAAAAGTTAGATGTGCTTGAACAAGAATTAAAAACGACTGTTGAATCAATTATAGATAGGACTCAAAAACTTGAAAATCTCGTAAACGATGCGTCAAAACAAGCGGAAGAAGTGAAACGATTTGAAGCGAACTTAAACCAAATCGTGGAGTGGCGTAAACAGTTAGATCTTTTACGTGATAAACGAGAGAAAGTAACGAACGAGCATGAAGAAACCACAAAAGAGAATCAGATATTATCGAAACTCATCCAGCTACAAGCTCAATTATCAGAAGCATTGATAATGGATAGAGAACTTAAAAAAACTTCTGAAAAATCAGAAAAGGCTTATGAAAAAGCACGACAAGTTTACTTTAGTAATCTAGCCGGTATTTTAGTAGAAGAGCTAGAAGAGGAACAACCATGTCCGGTATGTGGTTCCGTACACCACCCAAGTCCCGCAGTAATCGATGAATCCGCCATGACAAAGGATAAGCTAGCGGAGCTAGAGAAGAAACGAAACGAAAATCAGACAAAAGAGACAAAACATGCGGCTACGATGGAACAATTGGGTCAATCCATCGATGAACAAATAACGCTCTTAGGTGATTCAGAAGGTGATTATAAAGAAACCCTGGCATTAACGATTGAAAAAGAAGCCGATTTGAAGGCAGAAAAGAACGATCTAAAGAAACAAATAGATGAGCTTCACGAAGCGATTAATCAAGAAGAAGAATGGAAAAAAGCACAAAACAAAGCACAAGGCGCTTTAACAGAGAATAGACTGCTTCAAACAGAGCTTTCTACGAAGTTGGACCAAGCACAAGCTGAATCGAAGAAATTAACAACTCAGCAAAAAGAATTATCGGAATCTCTACAGGCAGAATCGGTCACAATCATTCAAAAGCAGATAACAGAAAAACAGTTATTCATAACCGATACGATGAAAGAAGCCGAACGGATTCGTAAAGAGCTTAACTTACAAGAAGTTGAAGAATCTAGTTTGAACACGACTATTAAACATACAACGGCACTAATAGAAACAAATCTTGAAAAAAGAGAGAACCAGAAAGAAAAAGTCGACACATTAATTGCAGACTTTCAATTCGGACAAGATTTCGAAGATTATCTTTTAGATCAAACGGTTGTCACGGAATCTCGTAAAGCTATCGAGACACATAAAGAAGAATGGAACTATAACAAACGTCAGTTACTTTCGAATCAGAAAGCTTTAGAGTCCTACGATGCAGATATTTCAATTGAAGCTATCCAAGCAGAGGTTAAGGACATACAAAAAGAAAGATCTGAAATCGAAAAAATGCGAGACGATTTAAATATTCAGTCGGGGGTTTTAAATCATAACCACCGCGAAGTGAAAAAGAATGTTGAAGAAAGTGAAAATATATTAAAACCGTTTCAGATTTATCAAGAACTATCAGATGTTGCTAATGGGAAAACGGATCGCACCAATAAAGTATCCTTTGAACGGTATATTTTGAGCATCTATTTCTCCGAGGTTCTGAGTCATGCGAATCTACGTTTAAAGAAAATGACAAGTAACCGGTATGAATTGGTGCGTAGTGAAGAAAAAGCGAGACATGGTGCAGCAACAGGTTTAGATTTAGATGTTTTTGATAGCCACTCTGGGAGCACTCGAAGTGTGAAGTCTTTATCCGGAGGTGAAACTTTTCAGGCTTCTTTAGCGTTAGCGCTCGGTTTAAGTGATGTGATTCAAAACCAACAAGGTGGTGTGCGCGTCGATACGTTATTCATTGATGAAGGTTTTGGAACACTGGATGCAGATTCGCTTGAAATGGCGGTTGAAACGTTAATGGAACTCCAAGCAAATGGTCGAATGATTGGTATTATTTCACACGTAGAAGAATTGAAAAGTCGAATTCCATCTCGAATCGTTGTGGAAAAACTAGTAGAAGGTAGCTCTGCGAAAATTGAAGTGAAATAGTATTTTCGGTACAATAGTTAGAATTATGAGATGAATAGTTGCTCGAAAAAGGGGACAGAATATGAAGCAAGTGATTAAAGAAACGTCCAGATTTATGTGGAGGAGCGAGAAGAACCGGTTATTTATGGTTATTACGACGGCACTCGTTTTACTATACACATTATTTGTCGTTCCGAATTTATCTAGTGAAGATGAAATGAATGTTCGTAACTTAGAGCGTGATATGAATGGTAACGTCGTTCAATTTGAACAGGCGTTACAAGATGGTTTGATTGTACCTAATGCATTAACAGGTACCACAGCTTATAACCAATTGCGACGAGAATATATTAACCAACGGGAAGTTTTAACCGCCTTAAAACATGGAGATGTTAAACGATATATTCAAACCTCTTATCGATCCAGTATAGAAGGAACTGAGCGAACGGGGGTTGAAGCTTTGGTTTTTAGTGCTTTGGGCTATGAACTAGAACAACCATTTCAGCAACAGAAAAACGCGATTTACTTAACGGAAGAAGAAAACTTAACATTTCATACTGTTCATGATCGAACGAGTTTGCAGCAGCTCCATCTTTTTTTATTAGGATATGGCCCGATTTTACTACTAGCAGGTCTAATATTTATGATTAGTGATATCCATGTGAAGGACAGATCGCTGAATACCCAGAAAATTGGGCACCCTTTAAACTGGGGCACCTATAATTGGGTTCAATCGATGACGGCCTTGGGCTTTGTACTCCTCTTTTATATTGGATTAGGTGTTCTATTCTTTTCACTTAATGGTCTATTACATGGCTTTGGATCACTTGATTTACCAGTAGGCTATTTTAATGCGGATTTCAGTATGGGTGTTTTAAATGCTGATAATTTCCAAGTTCGGACGATTAGCTGGTTCATTTTACATGCCCTACCTTACTTACTTTTATTAGGTTATTTATTTACCAGGTTAAATACGCTCCTCAGTTTATGGACGAGACAATCCGTTGTAACAATGGCACTCGGATTCTTTGTTTTACTTTTTCAGTTTATTTATTACGGTTCAGATTCACGACTACTACTGGGCTTTCCAATAACGAACTTCCCCCAAACGTATTTCGATATTGGGAAAGTCATTACGGGACGTTTTGAGTTACAGATAGCCACACCCGTGCCCGATTTATTTACGCATGGCTTACTCGTATTAGGGGCGACAATTCTTGTAACTGAGATTATGACGTTCATATCATCTAAAATAATGACTAGACAGAAGTTTTTTAACTAAGGGGGGGACGAACATGAAGAAAATAACAAAATGGAATTGGCTTAGAATCATCCGAGATTGGAAGACAAGAATTTTATTGCTTCTCTTTTTAGTGTTTTTTGGTTCGTTTTCCTTATTATATCGGCAGCAGAACGTAACATTTCCTCAATCTGAAATGAGAGAAGAATACCAAGATGAGCGAGCCATCTACCGCTTAATTCCGAAGAATCACTTTGAGGGTGAACTTGGACAAGAAGTGCAAAAACGATTAGGGAGTAACTCCGTTGCTCTTGGGATGAATCGTTATATCTTGGGACAGCGAAAAGGAAATAAAATTGAGGGGTTAGATTTACTACCTGATTATATTCAAAGTGGACGCACTCTCGTTGAGAACAATTTATTTTTATATGAGGCGACAGATTTTGAATCGTATGATTTATTGGTGGAAGAATATTTGCCACCTTTAGAAGAAGTGGAAGAACAAGGACGCTTCTTTGATGAACTTGAAGCGAGCAGTTTGGATATTGAATGGAATCCATTTTCAGCAGCACAAATGAGCAAAACGAGTGTTGAATTACTCGCAGGTTTATTATTATTTGTTTTAGTCGCTTTATTTGCAGCCGATCATTTCAGCAAGGATCAAGAAAATAACTGGAGTGTTACACAAGGGTTACCTATACCATGGCAAACACAATGGCGTTTGCGTAGTCTGTATCTTTGGGGCTTATTCTCAGTCTTTCTTCTCATAGGTCAGATAATGAGTTATTTTATAAGTCTACAAATAGAAACACCGGGAAGTTTTCATTACCCCGTGTCTATCTATCAACAGGGCATTATCGACTACATACCGCTATGGCAGTACTTAATCATTATTTCCTTGCTTATCATGACATTAACCTATGTCTTAATACGAGTTACAACAGGTTTGAGTTGGATCTTTAAAAATATTTACTTAACAATTATCTTAGTTAGCGGTTTGTTTTTCTTGCCCCAAATTTGGCAAGTTCTGCCGGCCTTTAGCTCATGGCAACCGAGCTTGTACTTAAATATATTGGCCGTTTTACAAGGTACGACAGCAGCCAACACAGGTCTAACGGGCGTTGTTTGGTATAAAGGATTTATCGTTTATGCCATTATGATTCTATTATTAGAGCTTACTTTTAAAAAAGTATTTTCATATATCCCCACGACAACTGCAGGGCTACAAAGGAGAGAACAAGCATGACATTAAAGATTGAAGATTTATCCGTCTCTTATGGGGACTTTGAAGTATTAAAAAATATTTCCTTTGAGCTTTCAAAAGGGCAATTAATTGGATTGGTTGCTCCGAATGGTACTGGAAAAACGACATTATTTAATGCGATTATGCGTTTCATTCCGGTGAAATCAGGTAAAGTTTTCATTGATGATAAAGAGTACACGGCAAGTGATAAAGATGTTCTAGCTCTACACCAAAAAATTACATTCTTTCCCGATCAAGCAGATTTGTTTGAGAACTTTACAGGTCGAGAACATATAGAAATGTATGCTGAAATCTGGTCTGGACGTGAAGAAGATGTAGTTGAAATTATTGATCGATTAGAGATGGATAATTATGTAGATAGAAAGGTACAAGAGTATTCTTTAGGTATGCGTCAGCGACTTTGCTTTGCGATGATGGTCGCTGCCGATACGCCTATTATGTTTATGGATGAAGTGATGAATGGTTTGGACCCGGAGAACGTGTCATTGGTTTCAGATGTGTTGATTGAATTACGTGCAGCAGATAAAATCGTCATCATTGCTTCTCACTTGCTAGACAATTTAGACGAATATGCCGATAAAGTTTTCTTCTTGAAAGAAAAAGTTTTGCACCACATAAATGATTTAAATGAAGAGAGACCATTTTTCTATAAAGTGGTTTGTACAGACGAGCAATATAAGCATTTAGAGACAAAGAATTTCATCACAGAGCATACGATTTTATTAAGCACGAATGTTTTGTGTATTCCGGTATCTGATTTAAGTAAAGAAGAAGATCATAGGTTATTTCATGAATTACGTGAAATGGCGATTCAAAGTATTGAAATTGCGCCACTCGGCACGTCTGAATACTACTCCCATTTATACGGCTTACGTATTCACTCGTTTAATAGAGGAGGAGAAGTGGATGAGAAACTATAGAAAAAGTCTACTTTTAACTGTTTTAATCCTTCTATTGACCTTTATGACGGGGTGTTCAGATTTCGCAGGTCTACGAAAACCCCTATATAATGGGAATCCGGTTGATCCGAACGAGGAAGCCATTAGAGCGTATCAAAAGTCGGGTGAAATCGTGGGGACAGAGAAAGATTTTTACTTCCGTTATCCGTTTAGTGAAGCCATCTATAATGACAGTCTCACGTACACAAATGAGGAGCCTCTTTTACTAGGTGAAGGTACCTATGTTATTGGGGAAGATATTCCTGCAGGTCGTGTTTCCTTATTAGGAAATGAAAGTGTATTCTCAAGTGAAAATAATGCGGTGCATGTCGGGAATATGATGATTCGCGATGAAGAGGATATGGTCTATTTCGAGAACTTATTTCATAGTGATTATGGTCAGTTAATTGCACAAGTTGATTTTATTGAGAACCATACGATTGAAATTATTGGTAATGACCCGCAAATAACAGTCTTTTATTCAGAAGAATTCCCGGAAGATCCTTATATCTTAATGGATCCACCTCAGGTTTTAGTGAATTTGGGACGGTTAGAGACTCCACAACCCGTGATAAAAGAAGGACAATCTATTCAGTTAACGGCTGGTATCTATGAGGTCGGTAAGCATATTGAAGCAGGTCAATATACGATTCAAATAGTCAGAGCACCCCATAATACAGAACTTTTCCGATTTAGAGCAGGAGAAGAACCGGTAGTTTATGAGTTGTTACAGACGACTGAAATGGAAAATGCTGGGGAATTAGAAAATATTTCTTACCCAACAATTGAATTTGAGGATGGAGACAAAATTTATCCCAATTTAATTCATACATTGAAACTTTTAAAAGTGAATGAATAAGAATGTTTCGATTTGTATTTTAGGTTAATGGGCTTTACAATAGACAGACTAGAGAAAAGGAGTAGTGTCATGAATTTAACTTTTCAACAAGCTGTTTTTACAAATTTTCGTCCAGTGTTCACAGTGATGTTCGTTATTTTATTTGTGTTTTTCTTACTATCCTTATTCAAAGATGGTGAACGCAAAGGGATTAACTTCAGTTTAATATTAATTGTCTCAATCATAAACATTATTATTGGAACATTGATTTTCTTTACTGAAAGTAATATCGTAGAAACTTTAAGCTTAGAACCGGATAATCTGACACTTTATCTATTTATGGGTGTTATTTTATTGGGAGTAGTGAACCCACTTGTTTATAAACTACGCAATAAACCGAGTTCGCGTTATCGATATCATCGACGCTTTTAAGAGCCAAGTTAAAAAGAGTTACCTCTAATTTCGAGGCAACTCTTTTTGTTTGTCTATTTTATTAATCTTTCTGTTTATGTCGATAAAGTTTCACCAGCATGATGATAAGAATAATTGAAATGACAACAATTGCACCAACTGCGTATCGGCTTTGAATAAATGTAGACACAGACTCTTCAGGATTGATTTCTTCTTCAGCTACTTGTACTGGTTCTTCTTCAGCCACTAATTCTACATTTTCAGGATCAAAAAGTCCGAGTGATGAAATCTGACGTGTTTTTAATACAATATATTCACTACCAACATCGGTAAGGGTTTCAGCCCATTCTTTCTCGTCGGGGTCCCAACGGTAACCTACAAATTTTCGAAAGTTGGTTTCGGGTAAGTCGGTGATTCGAAACTTTAATTCCATCCATCCAGGATGAGTGTCTCGCTGAACGGTTTCTTGAGAAATTGAAATCGTGAATATGGGTGAGATTGCCCCCCTTAACTCTTGTATATTATTTGGTAAACCATCGTAAAAGTGTAACTGTGCCTCTCCTGATAAAAAGTTGGCAGGAGGGATATACCACGTTACATTGTTTTTAGTCAGCGCCAAACGTATATTTCGATCACGTATTTCTCTAATTTGGTCTTCCGTTAAATGAATGGATGTGAAGTCACTTAATAAAATCTCAAGTGTCCCACCGGATTCAACAACTGGCAAGACGTCATATCCAAGAACATGGCGACCATCTTGTTCGAGTGGATCAGTTTGATAATAATTCGATTCATCATCTCTCACTGGTACTTCTATGTCAGCTTGACGAGATGCGTCTGGTTTACGCGCTTCTGTATCTTGTTCCTCGTTAGAGGGTTCTACTGGCGGTTCCATGGGTCTTTCATCTGTGTTTGTGTCTGGCGCTTCGACTATTTGGGTTGTCTCGTTGTCTGATACGTAATGTAATAAACCATTCCCGTAAAGGTTACTATCACCTATATCCGTCGCATAAGACCGCATTATTTCACGTGCTTCTTCTCCACGCACATTATGTTTTTCCATAATGATTGCTGCTAACCCTGCAATATGTGGAGTTGCTTGCGAAGAGCCACTCATGAATATATAAGGATAACTATATGGACTACCAGGAATAGATAACCCACCAATGTTAACCCCAGGTGCTGCAAAGTTGTTTTCTTCACCGTAAATAATATCCGAAGCAGGATGCATTCTTTCATCGATTGATGTTACTGCAATTACTTCTTCATAACTAGCAGGGTAATTGACGGCGGCATTTCCGTTTCCTGAAGCTGCAATCATTAAAATACCGGCTTCATGTGCTTCAATTATAATATCGTGTAGATCTTGGTCATCAAAGGTTAAACCCGAACTGATCACGATGATATCAGCTTCTATATTAATCGCCTGACGAATCCCCTTTATAACACTGTTAACATCTGTCGAAACGTAACCTCGTTCGTCCACATCTGCCGAGTGGTAGATTTTAATGCCGAAAAGATTTGCATTGGGTGCAATCCCTGGATAAGTTGAGCCTAAGCGCGCTCCAATAATTCCAGCAATATGCGTACCGTGACCCGAGTGGTCATTTGACCACGCATCATCAGCAAAAACAGAATATCCACCTGCCATATCAAGATCTGGATGGCGATGATAGAAACCAGTATCAAGAATTGCAATTGTAATGCCATTACCTGTATACCCATCAGCCCATGCTTGCTCCACATTCATTAAGTCATGGTTCCAACGTAAATTTGGGGTTGGATCATAATCACTAGAATTATCTTCGGCCTGAGCAATGAAAGGTGTACCTTCTAAAGAAAACGTATCAGAAATTTGTGGTAATAATAATGCCGTCATCAAGATGAATTGTAATAATCCTAACTTTAATAATCGTTTCTTTGTCATCGCTCTTCCCTCCCCACCAGAGATTTATGATAATAACATTGTAACATACCGTAATATTATATGTAACCTAATCGTAATAATTGAAACAAAATAGTATAGAATAATCATAAATTTATCGACCACGCATTTCAAATAATACGACCTCATTTGCGTATATATATCACAAACTATCAGTATCTCGTAAAAGCTTTTAAAGTTTCACATAGATAGTTAGAAAACGTTTCAATCTCGCGGTATTATTGGTATTATAAGAGTATAAATATAAAATTATGGAGGGTTTTTAATGAGTTTAGCAGAAAGATTAATCAGTAATATAAAAGGGGAAAATATCCGTATTGTTTTCCCAGAGGCAACGGATCCACGAGTTTTAGGAGCAGTTGTTCGCCTAAAACGTGAAGAGTTATTAGAACCAGTACTAGTTGGTAACCCTGATGAAATTTATAAGGCAGCTGAAGATCAAGGTTTTAACTTAACGGATATTGAGATTTTTGACCCAGAAAACTACGACAAGTTTGATGAAATGGTTGCATCTTTTGTTGAACGTCGTAATGGAAAAGCGACGGAAGAGCAAGCTCATGAAGTTCTAAAAGGTGGTAACTACTTTGGAACAATGCTAGTTTACATGGATATGGCTGATGGCTTAATTAGTGGTGCGGTTCACTCAACAAGTGACACGGTTCGTCCAGCACTACAAATCGTTAAGACTCGTCCTGGTACGTCATTAACATCTGGTGCGTTCTTAATGTTACGAAAAAATGACCAGTTTATTTTCTCTGACTGTGCGATTAACCCAAATCCAAATGCAGAACAACTAGCTGAAATTGCAATTGAAAGTGCTCGTACAGCTAAAATGTTCGGTATCGATCCAAAGGTTGCTTTACTAAGTTTCTCTACAAAAGGATCAGCTTCAGGAGATATGGTTTCTAAAGTTGTAGATGCAACGAAGATTGCGAAAGAACAAGCACCAGACTTAGCACTAGATGGTGAATTACAATTTGACGCGGCATTCACTGTGGATGTAGCGATGAAGAAAGCACCAGAATCTGATGTTGCTGGAAATGCAAACGTATTTGTCTTCCCAGAATTACAGTCTGGAAACATTGGATACAAAATTGCTCAACGTCTAGGTGGATTCGAAGCTATTGGACCAATCTTACAAGGTTTAGCGAAGCCAATTGCTGACTTATCCCGTGGTTGTACAGAAGAAGATGTTTACAAACTATCGATTATCACGGCCAACCAATTTCTATTACAAGAATAATAAACGATAATAATAACAGCCCATCTTTCGGGCTGTTTTTTATTTTTCGATTATTGTAAAGTCGTCGAACCTTTCTGTTAAAGTCTCTATAATAGGAACTGATAT